>CAYTXY010000023.1:0-14817 GCA_964441355.1 uncultured bacterium | reverse complement strand
TTTGGGAATAACTGGAGTTTTTTCAGTTCTTTGAAATAGGCTTCATCGATTTCTCGGCCAGACCAATGGACGAAAGGGGAATCAATGGCAACGGATGTGATCCGTTTGACCTCATGCACCTTTTCCATGATCCCTTTATCATGGGGAGGCACGACTTGGCCCCCATCGCTCCAATAGACTTTGTAGCCGTTATATTGCGGAGGGTTATGGGAGGCGGTAATTACGATCGCGGCGCTGCATTCCAAAAAGCGGCAGGCAAATGAGACAAGAGGGGTGGGGCAGATTTCTCTCGAAATGAAGACGCGGATCCCGTTGCCTGCCAAGACGCATGCCGCTTCCTCGGCAAAGGTTTTGGAATGATCTCGCACATCATAGCCGATGAAAACAAAGTGGCCATTTTCAGGTAGGGGCTGGATGTTGAGGTAATCAGCGAGGCCCTGTGTTGCAGTCCGGACGGTATAAACGTTCATCCGGTTGGTGCCGATCCCCATCAGCCCCCGCATCCCGCCAGTGCCGAAAGAGAGGTCTTTGAAAAAAGCGCTGGAGAGCTCTTGCGGATCTTGGTCCATGAGCCGGCGGATCTCGGCTTTTGTCTCCTCGTCGAACGGACCTTCCATCCATGCTTTCACCCTGACGAGAATTTTTGGATCCAGTTTTGCTGCCATGGATCCATCGTAGCAAAGTACGCAAATATCTTAGGAAAAATTTTGCTCGAGGAGATTGTCGAGATAAGTAAGGCACTGCTGTTGGATGTGGAGAGAGGGGACGAGCGGAGCATCCGGATGTTCGATCCCTTCGCACCGTTTTCCCGCCTCTTCCCAATCCTCGCGCGTCTGGAGGAAATGGATCCACCAAGGGAACGTGCGGCATTGGGTCGGCCGGGCCTCGTAGACCGAGCATTGATTTTCTTTCAAGAAGACGCACTCGGCAGTGCCAGGCCGGTCGATGAGTGAGATTTTATCGTCGACCTTATAGGTATAATTCGCGGCGAACTCTTCTGGCGAGAGTGAGAAGTGTTCGGCTAGGCGGTATAAATCGGCAGGAGAGAGAAACACATAGCCCGGCGATCCGGTGCAGCATTTGCCGCATCCTGTGCATTTGAAGCGCAAACCTTCGGAAAACCAGGGTTTTTCTACTTCCTCTGCCATTCCATCTTCTCGTTTCGAAAGGGTTCCCATCGGCTCTTCCATCGAAATGCCGTAACTTCACAATGATCGGGCAAAAGGTCAATTAAATTCCAGGTTCCCTCGAAGCCCTGGACGCAGCAGCCGCTGTCGAGAAGGATTGGCAAATGGTTCGGCTGTAGGTCTGCGATCGCATGGCGGTGGGTATGACCATTGAGATAAAGGCGGATTTGCGGAGACTTTTCCAAGAGCTCTTGCAATGCAGAGCCCCGAACCAGGTTGCGGCGCTCCTCGTCTTGGGGGAAAAATGGGTAATGATTGAAGCAAATCACAGAATCTTCCGGGGGAAGAAGGGCGAGGATTTCAGCGGCAGTCTCTTGGAGTTTTTCAGAGAAAAGGCCTTGCGATGAATAGGGGTTGGTTGCCCGGGCCGTATCGAGGGAAAGAACCCACCAGCCGGGACCGATCTTATGGGCTTCGGCCCCATGGTCTTTGAGAGTGAAGAAATCGACGGGATGAGAGATCTCCTCTCGCTGGTTCGAAAAATAACGGTAGAAATGTTTCTGGCGATGGCTTCTGTAAGTATAATGGTCGTGGTTGCCCGGGATCGCGATCCAATCTTGGGAAAATTTCGAGACGAAATTCTTGGCGCTTTCGTATTCCTCGATCAGCGCAGTCGTCGTAAAATCCCCGCCTAGCAATACATAGTCGACCTTCAGCTCCCGAAAGAGCTTTGGCAGCGGATCGAGCTGCCTGTGCGCATAGACGGCGCGTCTTGCAATGAGCCAATTGAGATTGCCGAAGAGCCGTTTCGAAAAGAGGCGCAGCGGATTCCAGGTGATATGGGTAAAATGGAAATCGGAAATTTGCGCGAGTCTCATCCTTTATATTCTCGGAGTTTTTTTCTTCGTCGGCCGGGCCCTTTTGGGAACGGCATTATTCCGGTCGAAGACGGGAACCCGCCTTTTCATTTTCCTGTTCCTCTCATCTGGCGTATCATGGATCGGCGTGCGGCTGGTAGTCAGATCCCGCATCTCCCGCTTCTCTATCTTCCTCTTCTCCTCCTCGGATTTTTGGAAGGGAGGCAGACCTGGCATGTTTTCTGGCAATTCTTCTTCCGGTTCCCTTAAGGAGGAACGGATGACCCTGCGGTTCAGTTTCTTCATGTGATGTGGCAAGTCTTTCATAGAACATCTCTCCTGTTCTAATATTACTAAATTCAAGATTTAATAACAGTTAATTCATCAAGACGTTCTTTTTAAAATTTTTAATAACGTTTCTTTTTGAAACAAAAAAAGGCCAGCGTTTCCGTAAAGGCTTGAACCTCATCAGCCACTTTGGCGGCATTAGGATGGCTCCGGGATGCCAACCCGTTCTCCATAAGGGCATTTGGAGGCCATTTCCCGCGATGATAAGGTGGGGGATTTTCAAAAGGGAAGCGAGATGTCCAGGGCCAGAGTCGTTGCCGAGAAAGGCGCCCGATTCATAAATGAATGACGCTAAATCTTCGAGGCTGTGAAGCAGAGGTCCGCCCCACTCTGCCCGCTCCTCAGGGGCTACGGTAAAAACAGGCTCATACCCTTCTCTTTTCAATTGGTCAGCCACCCACAAAAACTTCTCCTTGGGCCACATTTTATCCACCGATGAGGCGGTCGGGTGGATGGCGATCCGGCGGGACGCCCGCCTATGAACCAGGCCCAAAGGGGGTGCAAATCCGTTCTCTTCCGCCTTGAGGCCGAAAAACTCCCATGCCGCGGCCCTGACGTTGTCGACCATCGTCTGACTCCGCCTCGCTACATAGTCTTTGGCTTCGTCAAAGTGGCCGTGCTTCGAGGGGAGATGCGCTCCATAAAAAGAGTAGACAGGGATCTTGAGTTTTTTGATGGCAAAGGCCTTAGGGCTATTGTCGTGCTGCAGAAAAACCGCATCGAAGGAGGCGAGGCGCTCCTCGACTTTTTCAACTGGGGGCTGGGCTCTGCAAAGAGAGCCTGGAGGGAGCCATCTGCCGAAGCCGGCAAGAGGGTTGCTGAAGATGGTCGCCTCCCAACCCTTTAGAGCTGCGGCGTGGGCAACCATTTGGAAAATGAGGGCATCGCCGATCCCTGAGGCGCATATAACGGCAAGTTTCATCAGTCATAGTATTTTGGCTGAAAGAGAAAAACTTTGCCAGTGAGCGGCGGGATTTCGAAAAAGAAGACGCCCGACTCAAACCCCTTTGGCGCGGATAACCCCGACATGAGGTCGATAGCCCAAGTATCTTCGAGCCCGCAAAGCTTGATTTTTTCCTGCACCGGAGAGCGGCTGAAATTCACCGCGAGCAGATGGAAAAAACGGCTCTCCGGCAGCCGGTGAAGCAGCAGCAGCGTTCCTTTGTGATCGACGGGGCAAACGTCGACAAGCTCGCCTGCCGCGATTTTGCTGGAGGCCCTTGACTTGAGGATTTTTTTCATCTCTGAGGCAAATGTTTTGGGACTTTGCATCTGGCAGGGGAGGCTCGGATAGAGGGCGTTTCGATTGGGTCCGAAGAGATCAATCAGCGTATTGCTACCCTCTGGCAAAGCGCCGACGAGATCGGATCCGCTCAAACAAAAAACGCCAGGCTGCATCGCATAGGTGAATGCCAAAAGGAGGTGGGCCTTTTGGATTTCGTTTTGTTTTTTTTGGAACTCTTTGGGATCTGCCACCCCAAATGCAAGGGCGCAGGCTTGAGCCCATGTCGAAGGGTACGAACTTGAGCCAAAGCCATTGAGCTTATAAAGATCTTCTCTTAAAAGACGGTCGCGGAGCAGTTCGCCTGTGATCTTTTCTTCGCGGTAGAGATACTTCTTTTTGGGATTGAGGAGAAATTCGGTCCAGTCGCAAGGGGAATGGTCGAATGGCTCTAAGACGTGCGCAAGGCGGCAGAGGGCGATCCCATCTTGAAGATAGAGCTTATAAATGAGGCGCAAAGCTTCAGCATCTTCGGCGATCAGCGCGTGCAAAAGAGCGGCCTGTGTCGGAGTATCGATGGCGATATCGGTGGGAGCGGTTTTCAGTTCGGCCAGCGTGCCGCCCGTAGAGGCGACCGTGTAGCCGCCGATTTTCCGGATCCAAAGGGCCGCTGTCTCCTGAGCATAAGAGGGGATTTTCCCATCGATCCATAACACTTTTTGCCCCAAGCGGTAGATAGAATCCAATGCGTCGGCGGATGCGATTTTCTCTGCGGCAAAAGAGGGTGAGAGCCAAGCGAAGAGGGGATCGTTCTCATTTTCTTTGAGATAAATCCAACGCCGCCCTTGGCCGTCCAAGCCTTGGATTGTGGGGGTCGCGTTCCAGTCGCTTTCTTTTGTATAGGGACGGGCCGCCTCGGGAACGTATCCCTTTTTATACAAGCTCTCCAATTGCAGCCAAGGCACATTGGCAAAGCCCATTCCGGCAGGGACTTTCGGAAGGAGGTGATAGTCCTTTTTATCGATCTCGATCAAATGGTACATTTCCGCGTAGTCGGAAATGTTTTGCAAGGCGAGTTCGAAATCGAGGCCAGGGCCGCCCGAAGCCCCTATACATTCGCCAATCAGGATCGCTGCGCGCGAAAGAGCCGCCTCTTTGATTGCGGGCCAGCCGCAGCCCCACTTCGGGTCGATTTCAAAACCGGTGCGCGCATCTTTGTCCCCTTTTAGGTTCTGCAGCCAAACTCCGTTGATCCCAAGGTCTTGCAAGATCTGCCAAAAAGTCTCGTCTCCTAGAGTTTCGAGCACCGTCTTGCCGGGCTGAGCCGCCAGCGCGCTCAAATCCAGAGTGAGCCAAGCGGATGTTGCCGAGAGGGCTTGGACTTGAGGGGCTAGGGAGGGAGGGGGCCGTTTTGCAATTTCGCGAGCATATTTTTGCCCGATCGACTCGGCGTCGGAGAGCATCGATGCTAAAAGTGCGAAAGGGACAAAGAGAAGCAATCGAAACAAAGAACACCCCTCCGCTGCAAATTATGAAGAGCGGAGGAGGTTGTCAAGTTTTATTCATGACAAAATAACAGGATAACGCCGCTAAAAGCGGCTAAAGATGACGCTCTCGAAACGAGAGCTAAGGATAGATATGATGCAGAGCTCCGCTCCGCACCACGGCAAAGGGGCGTAGCCCCTTTGCAATCCCAACATTTTTGGTTTCCAAAGGCCCTGAGGGCCTTTGGTGGGGATTGGGGCAAAGCCCCAACCTGTTTATTTGCTCTTTTCTTCGACGATGACGGCTTCGGAAAGAAGCACGACCCCGGCCATCGAGACGGCATGGGCTAAGCTGTTTTTGACCACTTTGACCGGATCGATGACTCCGCATTTCAACAAATCTTCGATTCTCTCCGTAATCGCGTTAAAGCCGAACGATTTTTCTTTTTCCAGCACTTTCTGCAGCCATACGGAAGGATCGAGCCCCGTGTTGAGGACGATTTGCCGAAAAGGGGCATCGCAAGCCTTGAGGAGGATCGACGCGCCGACAGCTTCTTCTTTGCTCAGCTTGGGAAGAGAGAGGCTGCGGGCAGCGCGAAGGAGGGCCATGCCGCCGCCAGGGACGATTCCCTCCTCGAGGGCTGCGCGAGTCGCATTCAGGCTGTCTTCGAAGAGCTGTTTCTTTTTCTTCATTTCCGACTCCGTCGGAGCGCCCACTTTGATCACCGCGACGCCGCCTTGCAGCTTGGCCTTCCGCTCTTCGAGCTTCTCTTTATCGTAGCTCGACGCAGCGACCTTGATCTCCGCTTCGATTTGGGCAATGCGGCCTTTCAATCCTTTTTCGGTCCCTTGGCCGTCAATGATCGTCGTCTTTTCTTTTCCGATGATAATTTGGCCAGCTTTGCCGAGGATATCGGCTTCCGCTTCGCTCAAAAGCATTCCCTTCTCTTCGCTTACCACTTGGCCGCCGGTGAGGATCGCGATGTCTTCGAGCATGGCTTTTCGACGGTCGCCGAATCCTGGGGCTTTTACCGCAGCGACTTTCAACGTGCCGCGCAGCTTATTGACGACGAGAGTAGATAAGGCGTCGCCCTCGATATCATCGGCAATGATAAGGAGCTCTTGCCCGGTCGATGCAATGTGCTGGAGAATCGGGAGGATTTCTTGAGCGGAGGTAATTTTTTTATCTGTGATCAAAATGTTCGGGTCGGTCATTTCAGCGATCATCCGCTCGCCATTCGTGCAGAAATAGGGGCTTGCGTAGCCTTTGTCGAACTGCATCCCTTCCACGATCTCGATCGCGGTTTCAGTCCCTTTGCCTTCTTCGATCGCAACGACGCCCGCTTTTCCCACTTTGTGAAAGCATTCGCCGATCTTGTCGCCGATCTCGGGGTTCGAAGAGGCAGATACTGTGGCGATATTGCGAGTATCATCTTTGCCCTTGACCTGAGTGGCCATGGCATCGATCTCTTTGAGAAGCGCTTCCAGAGTTTTGTCCATTCCCCGCTTGATCGCAGTGGGGTTTGCCCCTGCGGCGATATTCTTGACGCCTGCTTGAACTAACGCGCGCAAAAGGACGATCCCCGTCGTCGTTCCATCCCCCGATTTTTCTTTGATCTTCGCGGCGGTTTCTTTGACCATCGAAGCGCCGATATTGCGGAAAGGATCCTTTAGCTCGATGTCTTTGGCGATGCTGTTTCCGTCGCTTGTGATCGTAGGAGAGCCCCATGACGCCTGCAGTCCGACATTGCGTCCTCTTGGCCCTAAAGTGATCGCCACGACGTCGGCGATCTCGCCGATGCCGGAAGATAGGGCGTTTAAAGCATCTTCTGCGAAGATGATTTCTTTGGGTGTTGCACTCATGTCCTTGACCTCCGCTTATACCTTGGAGAGCAAAGCATAACTCATCTGTGTATTTTTTTATAGACCGCGCTCTTTGGGATTTTAAGGAGGCGGGCCGCTTCTTTGATGGCCTCTTTCAACGTGAGGCCGTGGATCTCTTGCAGCAGTTCGACGCATTCTTCAAGATCCATCGGCAAATCTGGCGGCTCTCCGGTCGCATCTCTAGGGGCGATCACAAGGACGATCTCCCCTTTTGGGGGATGGGCTTTATAGTGGTCATGCAGCTCGGCGGCGGTTCCGCGGCGGCACTCTTCAAAGGTCTTGGTCATTTCCCGCGCCACGGCGAGGCGGCGCTCAGGTGCGATCTTGCCGAGGGCATCCATTGTGGCAAGGAGCCTCTCCGGGCTCTCGAAGACGAGCGTCGCACCAGGGTAGAAAAGGAGAGCCCTGAGCTCCTTTTCGGGCTTTTTAGATAGATAGCCGATGAATTGGAACCGCTCCGCAGGGAAGGCGGACAAGACGAGCGCTTCGATCACACTGCAGGGGCCTGGGATCGCTGTAAAGGGGATGTTTCGCTCTACGCAGGCCTTGGAGAGCCGCGCTCCCGGATCGTTGATGCAGGGGGTGCCGGCGTCCGATACCAACGCTAGATTTTCCCCTGATTCCAAACGGTCGAGAATTCTATCCAAGACTTTGGCTTCATTGAACTTATGGCAGGAGATGAGAGGTTTCGAAAACCCAAATCGGTTCAAGAGAATCGAGGTCCTCCTTGTGTCTTCGCAGAGGATAGCGTCGCATTCCCTCAAGGTGTTGAGGGCTCTTTGGGAAATGTCTTCGAGGTTCCCGATGGGGGTTGCAATGAGGTAAAGCAAATATTGTACAGAATTAAGTTAAGGTGGCACTCGGATTCGAACCGAGGATGGGGGCTTTGCAGGCCCCTGCCTTACCACTTGGCTATGCCACCGAAATATACACAAATCAACTCAAAAGTTGTGTATAGTCGCCGCCCATTATGCGGGAATAGCCCAATGGGGTCAATAGAGAAAGCCGGGCCGGCGGGCAGGAGGTTTTAAGTAGGCAGCCCAGGTTCTTGCGAACCCTGCAAAATCGCTACTTTGTTGATAGAATTCATCAGCTGTGTCGATCTGTTGGACGAGGCGGTCTCTTCGCTCTCCCTGCTTCTTAGATTTATCGATTGCAAATCGGACATTGAATACTCTTACCGGCGGCAGAGTCTTGATAAATTCTTGGGCGGTGTACCACATAATCCCGATCGGCCAATTCATCCCATCGGCTGCCTCGCCGAGAGGGACAGGAAGGGTGATTTCCGTGATACCCGCATCGAGAGCTGCTTGAAGGGCATCCTCTACCTTTTCTTTCAACCAGTCAGCGTCTTTCAGTGCCGCTGCCTGTGCGATCGTTTTGAATGGAGGAATATTCATGTCATAGTCCGTGTTGTCATATTCGAAAGAGACGTTGTCGGATTCCGCAAGATCGGGAACGCTATCGGAGTCGAATCGCTCCGCAAGGATTTCCTCTTGCTTCGAGAAGAAAAGGTCTTTCCGGTCTTTGCTATTTGCGGCTTGGCTGAACTCGTCCTGTTCGATGCAGATAGGGGCGCCTCCGCTCGCAGGGTCGTTTTTCCAGTAGAAAATCTGTGGCTCTCCGTTCACGATTTCTACCGTTCTTTGATAGGTCACATCGCCTTGAGCCGTGTGCAAGATCATATTCTGAAGTGTATACTTAGGTTTAGGCGCGGCAGCATTTCGAGTATTCGCTTCAATATAGTGCCAATCTAAATCTAACTTTTCATTGACTTTGGCTGCGCGGTTTGTCCCTGTGGCTTCGTCTACGCTCACCTGTAAGAAATTGGGGACCGAGTAAAATTGCGTTTCCGTGCTCCCTTGCCTTTGATTCGCATCCACTAAAGTTTGGAGGCTCTCCATAGTGTCGCTGGGAGAGATCTTCAGTTTAGGGAAAATGGGAGCTTGCCTTGCCTTATTCCAATTGTCAGCTACAGTGCTTGCAACCGAAGGATTTGTGATGACCAATTGCGGAACGAGTATGCTTCTCAAATCATCACCATTGGCTTCCATCAAATCAAGAAGCGCTTTCTCATATCCTCTTACGTCCAGTGGTTGGGAGTCGGGGTTTAGCTCCCGTTCAAGAGCCACTAGATCTACGGGATCGTTGCCGATGCTTGGCCCTAACTTTGCTGTGTAGGCGTTCGCGATCCTATTTACCTCGGGATGATGGCTATGTTCCATTGCGGACCGAATCTCTGGGATTGCGAGCATCGCTTGCATCGACGAAGAGAGCGCGGGCGGCGCGTTGGAGAAGGAGACCGGAGAGACTGCTGGCGCGTTATTGGGGATGCTGTCCATCGTAACGGAGCGGAGGGCTTGTTTAACGGCGAACGCATGAGCGCCGCCCATGACTTTACGCAACGTTTCCAGCTTTTTGATCGAGTTTTTGTGGGAGGGCGATTCGGTATACGTCTTTTCGCCGACGAGGGTCCGCCCTGCGGAATACCCATCTCGCGGCGTCACACGGGCAGTCCATTGTTTGGACTCTGGGAATTGGAATTCGATCTTGTCCCCAACCATGGTTTTAACGGGGTTTTGATCGAGCACCTCGGAGATAAACGCTTTGATCAAGTCTTCCTGCTCTTCAGAAGAGAGGCCGGCTGGCCCGGGGACTTTGATATTGAATATCCCTTTTTTGCAAATGACGTTTCTTCTTTCATAGAATTGCGTTTTGGCTGGAGGAGCCGTGGCGGTATCTACTGGGGCAGTCAATAGCTGTTCCGTTGGGGCTGTGGACAATAGCGACCTTGCGGCCCCCACCGCGGCAGCCGTTATCGCCCCTGCAGCCGGGCCTAGATAATACGTGGCTGCAAGGGGAAGGGCGCCTGCGACTAGGTTCCCCGCGAAGCTTGGGTAATTTCCGTTAGACGCTGCACTCAAGGCATTCTGGGCGCTGGAGATGGAAGATACCACGGGGGGTAAATAGCCCAACCAGCTGAGCCAGGATGCATTTGTGACAGTGGGAAGGGTTGCGGCGGGAGCGTCGCTGAGAGGACAGGTTGGAAGAGAAGTGTTGGAGAAATTCGTTGCTGCGGTTGTCACAGTCAGTGGGATTGGGGGAGCGCCGCTGAGAGGACAAGTTGGAAGAGAAGTGTTGGAGAAATTCGTTGCTGCGGTTGTCACAGTCAGTGGGATTGGGGGAGCGCCGCTGAGAGGACAAGTTGGAAGAGAGGTATTGGAGAAATTCGTTGGTGCGTTGGGCACCCCTCTTCCTAATATCGATACAATAATTGGCGACATTACCGTTACTACAGGGGGGACAAAGGGTGCGACATAGGGTACTAAAGCAGAAGCCGCGTCAGTGACAACCGGGGCGACATTAGGAACTACGGCCAATGCTGTTTCGCCAATAGTTGCAACAGCAGTGCTAGGAGCAGCGCTGTATAGAGTTTGGGCAACATAGGGTACTAATCCACCTACAGCCGTTGCTACTGAGCCAATGGCTGTAAAAGTGCCGGAGGCAATCGCTCCAAAAGTTGTGGTTGTACTTGCGGCTGCGTACATGCACCCGCCGGGAAGGGTGCTTGCGCTTCCGAGGGCGCATACCGCAGTGCCCGCTGCAGTGGGTACGGCAGCGGCAGTAACGAGAGGAAGCCCCGCACTCAAGGCGCAGATGGCTCCGCCAAGCAAGATCAATTTTCCAACTTTATTTGAGGTCACAGTAGTCGCAAGAAAGGAGAGGCCATTTTGAAGGTAGGAGAGACCTGTTTGAAGTCGCGATGGAGCGCCCCCTTTAACGCTTTGATCTTTTTTGAGGCTTGCTTTAATCTCTTGCCATCGATCAAGCAGTGAAGTGTTCACTACGCCCTTTCCCTCCCAAGGAAATTGTGGGCAGCAATCTTCGGGGTTAAGTCCTGCTGCCTTTGCTACTAATCTGCTGACGGCGATCTTAGCGAGCTGCTCGCTGGATTCCGGATACCACTGTTCATATTCTTTCCACGCCGATAAGTATGCCTCCTCGAGCGTTTTTTCCCAGGACGCTTCCTCGCCATGTTGCGCATCCCAGCTTTTTTGAATAAATGGCGACAAAGTTACTATGATATCATCGGCATGTTCTGATTCTTGCGTAAGATCATCAGGTAAGAACTTCGCTTCTTCAACGTCATCTAAGGCGTCAACGTTTTGGACTTGTTCTGATTCTTCAGCATCCATCGCATCTACGAACTCATCTTCACTGTCATCATCATCGCAAGGAGGCTGGATATTGACTAGATCAGTCGGAATTTGAGTGACTTTTCCTTCGTCGAGTTTTTTCTCTGGGGAGGGGGTCACGGGCGGTGCTATCGCAGCGTTCGCGGCTTGCTGAGTACGCGCTATCTCAGGGCCAGAAGTTGCCGGCCCCGGCCCTGTAGGAAGGGTAGACCCGGTTCCGTCCGTTTTTACAAGAGTTGGATCCAGATTTGTGGTTGTCATAATAATTCCTTTTAAATGATTATAGCATATTTATTTTTAATTATCAATTTATTGTTTTACTTTTCGTTTATTGATATTCTTTTATAAATCTCTATAAATAAGTCGGTTAGATTCTCTCCTTTGCCAAGATTTGGAGAAATAGCTATACATATTGGGATAAAAATGGGGAAACTATGCGCAATGTGCCTTTATCTCAGATTGTCAGGGACTTTAGGTGTGATAGCGAAGATAACGCCCAAGTCGCTGGTTACCAGGTAGATAGTCGCAAAATTTCTCCCGGGGAGCTCTTTTTTGCTTTGAAAGGGGAAAAAACCGACGGACACATTTTCCTCGGAGACGCTAAGGCGAGAGGGGCAATCGGCGCGGTCGTAGAGGATGCTTACAGTGGGCCCGATTTCGGACTCCCTCTTTTTCGAGTCGCTGATGTGCTAGCGTCTCTAGCTCTTCTTGCCCGAAAAGATCTGGAGGAGAGCAAAGCCCGCGTCGTCGGGATCACTGGGTCGGTGGGGAAAACGACGACGAAGGAGTTTACCGCCGAGATCCTCAAGGCCAAATACAAGGTGGGAAAAACGCCGGGCAACTACAACACAAAACTGACCCTTCCTCTATCGATCTTGAACCGCGAGGGGGGCGAAGAGGTTTTTGTCCTCGAGATGGGAATGAGCGAGCCGGGGGATATCAAAAGGCTTCTCCAAATCGCTGAACCTGAGGTGGCTGTGGTGACGAAGGTGGCGCTTGCCCACGCAGCCTTTTTTCCAGGAGGGCTCGATGAGATCGCCTCTGGAAAGGCGGAAATTTTTTTAAGCCCAAAGCTCCGCTCTGCCGTCTTTTACCATAAACTTTCCGAATATGCTTGTTTTAGAGATCTTGAGAAAGAGAAGGTCGTATTTTCTCTCGACGACAGGAGCGCCGATTATTTTCTTTCCCCATTGGAAAAACGGTACGTTCTTGATGAAAGGGGAGTAAGGGCTTTCCAGTTCGATCTGCCCTTTAGCGAGGCCCATCTTCTCCACAATTTCTTGGCAGCCGTCAGCGCTGCGAGGCAGATGAAGCTGGAGTGGGATGAGATCAATGCGCGGATCCCATTCTTAAAGGTGCCCGACATGCGGTTCCAACGTTTTGAAAAAGGGGGCGTCTCCTTCATCAACGACGCTTACAACGCGAACCCCGAATCGATGAGGGCCGCGTTTCTGAGCCTTGCGCCCCCTAGCGAAGGGGCCAAAAGGATCGGGGTCTTGGGAACGATGTCACCGCTCGGGAAGTTTTCTGAAAGCGCCCATAGAGAGATCGGGCGGCTTGCTCGTGAATATTTCGACTTAGTTCTAGTGCTAGGGAAAGAGGCCCTTCCTCTTTTCGAGAGTTTCCAAGAGGGGAAAAAGCCGGCTGAATTTTTTACGGACCTAAAGGGGCTTGCCGGAAGGCTCCAGGAGCTGATGAGCCCAGGCGATATCGTTTTGGTCAAAGGTTCGAGGTGCATGAACATGGAAACGCTTTTCGAGTATCTTTAGGAGCGTATGCTGCTATTATTTTCCGAGTGGCTCCGCGATGCATTCCATCTCAAACTCCCCGCCGCATTCATCTATTTTTCGACGCGGATGATTCTGGCTGCCGTAACGTCCCTTTTATTTACGATCCTTTTGGGCCCTAGGTTCATCAAGAAACTGTACGAGCTCAAAATAGGACAATCGATCCGCGGCCTCGAGGAGTGTCCCTTGCTCGCCGAGCTCCACGGGAAAAAGAAAGACACGCCCACGATGGGAGGGATTTTGATCCTCTCTTCGATGGGCCTTTCTTTGATCTTATGGATGGATTTGAAAAGCGCTTTCACGCTGATCCTTTTTTTGACGACCCTTTGTTTGGGCGCGCTCGGGGCAAAGGATGATTACCTGAAACTTTGTTACAAAAACACGAAAGGTCTTAGGCCAAGAAAAAAATTCCTTTTTCAAGCGCTTTTTTCCGCCCTCATTGCCCTCTACCTCCTCTGTCCCGGATTCACGGCAGCGATCGCGGGCCAGAAATTTTTCCGCCCCCCCTCGGCCAAAGAGCAAATCGCCCTATCGCCCCAAACGCCTCCAAAAAAACCTCCCGCTACGATGACGCTGGATACCAGCGAGTATATCGAGCAGTTTTATCTCCCTTTTTGGAAAGATCCTGTCTGGGTGTTCGACGGCTGGCTGAAGATTTTTTCGTTTTTCATCATCGTCTTTGTGATCACGGGAGCCTCCAACGCCGTCAACCTTACGGACGGGCTCGATGGCTTAGCCGCCGGCTGCCTGGTGATGGTATCGCTGGTCCTAGCCCTTTTTGCCTTTCTTTCGAACCATATCGATCTCGCGCGCTATCTGAATATCTTATACATCGAAGGGAGCGGGGAGATCGCGGTTTATCTTTTCGCCCTCGCTGGGGCAGCTCTCGGCTTTTTATGGTATAACGGCTATCCGGCGCAAGTGTTCATGGGAGATACCGGCTCTTTGGCGCTCGGCGGGATTCTCGGGGTTTCCGCCGTAATGCTCCGCCGCGAGGTCATCTTAGCGATCGCAGGGGCCATCTTCGTTGCGGAAGCGCTGTCGGTGATCCTGCAGGTGCTTAGCTACCGCTACCGGAATAAAAAGCGGATTTTCCTCATTGCCCCGCTCCACCACCATTTTGAATATAAAGGGTGGCCAGAGACAAAAGTAGTGATCCGCTTTTGGATCGTCGGGCTTCTTTTCGCGATCATCGCGGTGGCTACCCTCAAATTCCAGTGAGGGATTGCTTCACTTAGAATCCGATACCCACTATGGCTTCAGCAATAGGACCTGGAAACGATCCCTTGCGATAGACGGAAAGGGCCGGCTGGCTAATATTGAGCTCGGAAAACCCCAGGACTGTACTCTTGCGGGCAAATTCGTACCCGGCCGTTGCGCTCGGAACAATTCCAATAAACTTCTGATTTTTGGACTCGATGCCACCCCACGCAATCCCTCCGCCTAGATAAAGGCTTCCCTTCGCTTCAGGGTTGAGATAACGGAAATAAGACGCCTTCGGCACAGCCCAATAAACATGTCCGCTCTTGCGCTCAGCCACGCCAAGCCCACTGATGGAAATGTCGGCTGCCCCATTGCCCGCCAGCCGGCGATAGCCAACCCCAAAGCCCGGAACGACAGAGGTTGCATGGATCAAATCGCTCTCGGCTGCTGCAAATCGAACATAGAAAAATCCTTGTTTGGAAAAAGCGGTTTCCGGGACAGGAGGAGTGGAAGAGAGCGCTTCGCACACGAAGACCGGAGCAATCTCCGGAGTAACGTCTGCATTGTCAATCGATGGCTCTGCTGCAAAAGCAACGCTTGCTGCCATCAGGGTTGTAACGATGATCTTTCTCATGTTTACCTCACATTAAAAACAACGATATTAAATCTCGCGAAATTTTAAATCAAATTAAATTAAAAAATGATAGAT
>CAYTXY010000022.1:0-14839 GCA_964441355.1 uncultured bacterium | reverse complement strand
AGATCGCTTCGATGAATTCTTCATCCAAGGGGCACGCTTCGAGATCCCCGCAGGCACGTTTTTCCGCTTGATCTTCGAGGAGTTTCCGCTGCAGCTCAGGATCGTTCAGCTCGCTGTAGGAATTGCACATCTCCCTGCCGAGGATGAAACTTTCGAAACGCTCCACTAAACCCATTTTCCGCAGCTCGGGCTCCCGATGGAGCTTGCAGAGCGGCGTCGTCTCGATCGGATGGTCGATGATATGATGGGGCTGGATGAGGTGCTTTTCGGCAAATTCCTCGAAGAAAAGGGCAATGAGGGCCCCTTTCGAAGAGGCGTTTTGGATCTTTTTCGGATCAATGTGGGGCTCTTTGAGCAGGCGGGCGCGCATCTCTGGTTCGGTCATCCGTTCGACATCGAACCCGCCGTACGTTTTGACCGCTTCGATCATCGACATCCTCTTCCAAGGGGCTTTGAGGTCGATCACTTGCGCGGTCGCCTCGCTTTCGCCAATCACGCGGATTTTCGTTTCGTTGAATAGCTCGATGGCGATCGACTCGAAGAGGTTTTCCGTAAATTCCATCATGTCGTTGTAATCCCAGCCGGCCGCATAAGCCTCGAGCATGGTGAATTCCGGATTATGGGTCTTGTCGATCCCTTCGTTGCGGAAGATTTTCCCAATCTCGAAGATCTTCTGCATGCCGCCGACGATCAGCTTCTTCAGGGAAATCTCGAGGGCGATCCGAAGGAACATGTCCTGATGAAGAGCGTGAAGGTGGGTCGTGAAGGGGCGCGCTGATGCGCCGCCATAGATGTTTTGAAGGACGGGCGTTTCCACTTCTTCAAAACCCCCCTCTTCGAAATAGCGCCGGATACTGAGGAGGATCCGCGAGCGAAGGCGGAATTTAGCGAGCGATTCGGGATGGGTGATGAGATCGAGCCACCTTTTGCGGTAACGAACCCCTTTGTCCGCAAGGCCGCTATGCTTGTCGGGCAGGGGAAGGAGCGATTTGCAAAGAAGGGTCACCTTTTTTGCGAACACGGTCAGCTCGCCGCGCTGCGTTTTGAAAAGGTTTCCTTCGACTCCGAGGATGTCCCCGAGGTCGAGCTTCTTTTCGATGAATTTGAGGTGGGTCAGCTCGCCATTTGGCGTCAACCCAACGACCTGGGTCAGGTCGCGGTTGCACATGATCTGGATCCGGCCCGTCTCGTCTTGGAGATGGGCGAAGGCGTTTTTCCCCATGGGTCGGAAAAGGACAAGCCGCCCTTGCACAAAGACGGTCCGCGTATTGCCCGTAGCCGCGTCGTCGTGATGCCCCGCGTCCTTCCCATCAGTTTCCAGGGCAAGCTGCGCCGCCTTTTCCGTTGTCGGATATTTATGGGGATAAGGCTCTATCCCTAACTCTCTAATCTCCGCTAACTTGCGGGACCGGTTCTGGAATTCTTCATTTTGATGGTAGTCGGGGGTCATATAAAGCCTTTTTCGACGACTCTTAAGTTACTCTGACTAGGTGGTTTTTGTCTAGAGTTGACAATAAATGATGTTATGATGTACTATTACGTTATAGTTTTTTGAAGGAAATCTTATGAGTAACGAGGAAGATGGGTGGCGGGCGTTTTTAGACCTCTGCAAGAGGGCGTCTAGGGATGAGCTCAGCGAGCTTCTCAAGGCGGTTTTAACCCACACAGAGAGGCATGAGATCGCCTTCCGGATGTTGATCTTCCGGGAGCTTATCCGGGGGGAGAGAACGCAGCGGGAGATTGCCCAGGACCTACCGATCAGCCTCGCCAATGTGAGCCGCGGCTCGAACGTATTAAAAACATTAGATCCCGAACTGAGGAGGCGGCTCGTCTCCTCCTAAAAAGGGATAGGAGACAAGCATGACAATCACACGGGAATATCCCGCAGATCAACTAACGCCGGTGACGGCCTTTGCCAGCCTTGCACAAAAAGGGGCGTGCCTTCTCGAATCGACAGTCACAGGGACAGACGGCGGCCGCCATTCCTTCATCGGGATCCAACCGGTCGGGGCATTTACGGCAAGAGGGCAAAAGTCGGAGCTAAAGACACCCTCGGGGCAAGAGACCTTCGAGGGCGACCCGTACAAGATTCTCTCTGAGCTGGAAATTCGGTTCGGCCTTCCTGCGGTCGGATTCATCACCTATGACGCCGTTCGGTGCAAAGAAAACATCCCGGCGCGCCATCCAGATCTTTTCAACCTGCCTGACTTCTTTTTCCAATTTTACCGGACATCGGTTCTTTTCGATCATGAGCGGGCCACTTTCACGGTAACAGCTCCAAATGACGTCGAGATCGATCTTGCGATCGAGAAGATGCTAGGAGGAAAAAAGCTCCCTATTTTCGGGGAAAAATCTGAAATCGAGGTCGATTGCGATCTGACGGATGCCGAATATTGCAAGATCGTCGAGAAGGCCAAGAAACACCTCGTCGCCGGCGATGTATTCCAAGTCGTTGCGTCTCGCACTTTCAAGGTGAAAACAGATGCAGAGCCGCTCCAAATCTATCGGGCGCTCCGCCAATCGAGCCCAGCACCGTATCTCTTCTTTTTCGAGTTCGACGATTTTGCGATCGCCGGGGCCTCTCCTGAAAAAATCATTTCGGTCCAAGGGGGGATCGTCGAATCGACGCCGATCGCCGGAACTTGCGGGCCCAAGGGGTCGATCGAAAAGCTTCTCGCCGACCCGAAAGAGAGCGCAGAACATGTGATGCTGGTCGATTTGGCGAGAAACGACCTCGGTTCAGTCTGCTTGCCAGGAACGGTCAAGGTCGCCTCTTTCAAACAGCCTGTCCGGTTCTCCCATCTTACCCACATCGTCTCCCGCGTCGTCGGAAAGCTCGACCCCCGTTTTTCCTCACTTGAAGCGTTCAAGGCCTCCTTTCCCGCGGGCACTTTGACGGGGGCGCCGAAGGTTCGCGCCATGGAGATCATCGACGAGCTGGAGATGTCAAGACGAGGGCTTTATGGGGGAAGCATTGTCTGCCTCGACGGCAAAGGCAATCTGAAGAGCTGCATCGCAATCCGGATGGCGTTCATCAAAGACGGGGCCGCCTACATCCGGGCAGGAGCCGGGATCGTCCTCGATTCCGACCCGCAAAAGGAAGCCGATGAAACAAGGCTGAAAGCGTCCACCGTATTCGACGCTTTGAAACTGGCCGGAGCAGCAAAATGATTCTCATCATCGATAATTACGATAGTTTTACCTACAACCTCTACCAAGCGGTCAGGGCAATCTATCCAGACGTGATCGTCAAGCGTAATGACAAAATTTCCATCGAAGAGATCGAGAGGCTGAATCCAAAAGGGATCATCATCTCTCCTGGGCCAGGGCGGCCGGAGGACGCGGGGATCTCCGTCGAGGTGATCCGCCGGATGGGGGCCAATACGCCAATCCTCGGCGTTTGTTTAGGCCATCAAGCGATCGGGCTTGTCTATGGAGGCAAAGTGGTGCAAAGCCCTGAGATTCTCCACGGAAAAGAGAGCTTGGTCTTCCATAACCGCAAAGATCTTTTCCGAGGAATGCCGCTTCCTTTTAAAGCCGGCCGATACCATTCGCTTGCCGTCACTGGCGGCGATTTGGACATGATTGCCGAAACGGCGGATGGGATCGTCATGGCGGTCAAACATCCCGACTACCCCGTCTACGGCGTCCAGTTTCATCCCGAATCGATCCTCACTCCCGAAGGGGAGACCATCATCAACAATTTTGTGGAGATCTGCAAATGAGAGCCTATTTAGAAAAGCTAATCCGAAAAGAAAACCTCGCTTCCGAGGAGTGTGGAGAGGTATTGCAGAAAATGGAAAACGATGCGCAAACCGGAGCCCTCCTAACGCTACTTCGGGCAAAAGGCGAGACGGTCGAGGAGCTTCTTGGATTTATCCAGGCTCTTCGCAAGCAAGCGGTTCCCTTCGACATCGACGATCCGGTCCTCGAAATTGTCGGAACGGGGGGAGACGGAGCTGGGACGGTCAATATCTCGACCGGATCGTCGCTCTTAGCCGCCCGCTGCGGCATTCCCGTCGTAAAGCATGGGGGCCGCTCCGTCTCTTCGAGCTCAGGTTCCGCGGACGTTTTGGAAACTCTTGGGTTTTCTTTCGAAAACCCCAAACTCAGTTTGGAAAAAACGGGATTCGCATTTTGTTTTGCCAGCAACTTCTATCCCATGATGCAAAAGATACGGCCGGTTCGTCAAAGTTTGAAAATCCCCACCCTCTTTAACTTGGTATGCCCTCTTCTTAACCCGGCGGGAACTTCCCATGTGATGATCGGGGTCTACAAAGCGGAACTCGTTCCCGTGATCGCGGAAACCCTTTTCCGATTGGGGACGAAGCGCTCGCTCGTATTCCACGGATTCGGGCTCGATGAATTGACTTGTCTTGGAACGACCGACGCCTTGCTTGTGACGGCAAAAGGGATCGAGCCTCTCAAAATCGATCCGGAAAAACTCGGGCTGAAACTCTGCAAGAGAGCGGATCTCCAAGGGGGCGATGCGAAAACGAACGCGATGCTCATTGGCGCCGCCCTGACCGGCTCTTCGCCTCTTTCCGATACGCTGGTCCTCAATGCCGGCGTCGGAGCGTACCTCTTTGGCAAAGCGGCGAGTATGAAAGAAGGGGTGGGGCTCGCCAAAGCGGCTTTGAAGAGAAAGAGCTTGAAAGAAGCCTTGAAGGAGACCCCGAATGCCGTCATTGCAGAAATCAAACGGGCATCGCCCACGAAAGGAAAACTCGGGGACATCCCCGATCCTGCGGTTCAAGCGTCTTGTTATGTCCAAGGAGGAGCCGCGGCGATTTCCGTCCTCACTTCTTCAAAATTCGACGGGACGCTCGAAGATCTCGGAGCGGTTGCGAAAAGCCTTGAGGCGTCGCCCGTTCCAATTTTGCGCAAAGATTTCATCTTGGAGCCCATTCAGATCGCCCAGGCCGCAGCGCATGGGGCCGACGCCGTCTTGCTGATCGCTACCTTCTTAAAAGAGCGGACTCAAGAGATGATGGAGGCGGCGAAAAAAATCGGGTTGGAAGCGCTCGTAGAAGTGCACGATGCAGAAGAGTTGAACTATTTCCAGGGGGCCGAACTCATCGCGGTGAATCAACGCAATATGCACGAGTTTACGATGCATCCGGAGATGCAAGAAAAAGCGATCGGGCAAATCCCTAAAGAGGCGTTGGCTGTCGCAGCATCCGGGGTCGCATCCCCTGAAGACGCTGCCAGGCTCTATCAGATGGGCTACTCAGCTTTTTTGATCGGCGAGGCGCTCACCCGCTCTAAAGACCCCATCGCTTTCCTTACGCAAATCAGGAGGCTGCCATGCTCATAAAAATTTGCGGCATCACCGATTCCGAAACGGCCCGGTTCGCAGTCAAACAGGGGGCCCATTTCATCGGGCTCCTTTTTTCCGACATCTCCCCGAGAAAAATCGATCTGAAGACCGCCCGGACAATCGTTGACGCCGTGCGGGAAGAAGGGGGCGAGCCGGTCGCCGTTTTTGCCGATGAGAGTCTCGATGAGATCTTGGCCATCTCCAAAGCTCTCGATCTCTCGGTGGTCCAGCTCCATGGGGAGATTCCGAAAAAAGCCTCTCCCCATCTTCCAATGGCGAAAATTTATCTCGTAGGCGATGGGCCAATCCCTTCTCATTTAGATCCGGAGCGCGACTATCTCATCTTTGAGAAAGGCTTCCAAGATCCGCAAGGTTTCCGCTTTTTTGTCGCCGGCGGCTTAAACGCTGAAAATGTCGGCGCCGCCATCGAAAAATATAAACCCTTCGGCGTGGATGTCTCTAGAGGGGTCGAAGAGCGGCTTGCCGTAAAGAGCCGGGAAAAAATCAGAGCGTTTATCAAAAACGCCCGCCCGGGCAGGTTCGGACCTTTCGGCGGCATGTATGTTCCTGAGCTCTTGGTAGCGCCTCTTCAAGAGCTATCTGACGCCTTCGAAAAGATTGTGAAATCGGCGCCGTTTCAAGAAGAGTTTTCTCATCTTCTCCATACCTATGCCGGCCGCCCGACGGCGCTCACTGAGATCCCCCATTTTTCAAAAGCGATCGGCGGTCCCCGCATTTTCTTGAAAAGGGAAGATCTTCTCCACACGGGAGCGCATAAGATCAACAACGCGATCGGGCAGTGCCTCCTTGCGAAAATGATGGGGAAAAAACGGGTGATCGCCGAAACGGGCGCAGGCCAGCATGGGGTCGCGACAGCGACCGCTTGCGCCCTCCTTGGATTGGAGTGCGTGATTTACATGGGGCGTATCGACATGGAGCGCCAAGCGCCGAATGTGATGAAAATGGAGCTGCTCGGAGCACAAGTTGTCCCCGTCGATGGAGGCTCTGCCACGTTGAAAGACGCGGTCAACGAGGCGCTTCGAGACTGGGCGGCGAGTTTTGAGTCTACCCATTATTGCCTCGGTTCGGCCCTCGGCCCCCATCCTTTCCCGGCTCTTGTCGCCCACTTCCAAGAGTGCATTGGCCGCGAAGCGAAGCGGCAGCTGCAAGAGCGGATTGGAAGAAACCCTGACCTTTGCATCGCCTGCGTCGGCGGCGGATCGAATGCGATCGGCCTCTTTTCAGCTTATGTGGATGAGCCGGATGTAGAGCTCATCGGCGTGGAAGCGGGGGGCAAGGGAGCGTTGCTTGGCGAACATGCGGCCCGCTTCCATGGCGGCAGCCCCGGAGTCCTTCACGGCACCTACACCTATGTTTTGCAAGACGAGGATGGGCAAATCTCTCCCACTCATTCCATATCGGCCGGCCTCGATTACCCTGCGGTTGGCCCAGAGCATGCGGCGCTTCATGAAAAAGGGCGCGCCCGCTACGAAACTTGCACCGATAGCGAGGCGCTTGCCGCGTTCAAGCTGCTCGCCCGCACCGAAGGGATCATCCCGGCGCTCGAATCGTCCCATGCCCTCGGGTATTTGGCGAGGGAGGCAAAAACACTCCCTAAAGAAACAGTCGTTCTCCTGAATTTGTCAGGAAGAGGCGAAAAGGATTTGAAACATGTCGCGCATCTCTCTTAGTTTCAAAAAAAAGAAATTGTTCATCGGCTATTTGACGGCGGGGGATGGCGATTCGCTTCAGAAATTCCGTACGCTGCTAAAGGGTGGAGTCGATCTCCTCGAGATCGGGATCCCCTTTTCCGATCCGGTTGCCGATGGGCCCGTCATCCAAAAAGCCATGGTCCGGTCGCTCAAGGCGAAAACGTCAGCCAAAACTGCATTGGAGCTCGTGGCTACTTTAAGGAAGGAATCGGAGGCGCCGATCGTCCTTTTCACCTATTTCAATCCCATCCAAAAGGACCTTTTCGGTTTTTTAAAAGAGGCCAAGGCGGCAGGGGTCGATGGGATTCTCGTCGTCGACTTGCCGCCGGATGAGGCGGGGGGCTACCAGGCCCTATGCTTGCAATTGGGCCTCGACCCGATCTTCGTCGTAGCTCCAACGACGCCGAAAGAGCGAATTTTTCGCATAGCTTCAATGGGGCGCGGGTTTATCTATTATGCCTGCCGGAAAGGGACGACGGGCGCCCGCGCGGGATTGCCAGAAGATTTAGAAGAGAAGATCGCAGAGATCCGAAAAGCCACCCGTTTGCCGATTGCTGTCGGCTTTGGGATCTCAGAGCTTAAAATAGCGAAAAAAATCCTAGAGGTCGCCGACGCTTTTGTCGTCGGCTCCTATTTTGTCGAACAACTGGAGAGGGTATATGATTTTAGAACTTGAAACGGATGCGGATGTCGAAAAACTATCCGCCCGCCTAAGGGCCATGGGATTGGAGCCGGCCCAGCATGGCGCTCATTGCCTTGCCGTCGTGAGGGGGATCGATTCTCTGGTGCGGCCTGAACTATTCTCGCAGCTGCCTGGGGTCAAAAAGGTCTCTTTTATCAAAGAGAAGCAAAAACTCGCTAGCATCCATTCTCGCCCCTCGCGGACCGTGATCGAGATCCGGGGAGTCAAAATCGGCGGCGATGAGGAGCCGCTCATCATCGCGGGTCCCTGTTCGATCGAATCGGAGGCTCAAATTTTCGAATGCGCCCGGATCGCTGCCGAAAATGGCGCGCCGGCCTTGAGGGGAGGCGCTTACAAGCCCCGCACCTCTCCCTATGAGTTCCAAGGAATGGGCCTCGAGGGGATTAAGCTCCTCGCAAAAGCGGCCAAGAAATATGGTCTCATTACGGTATCGGAAGTGCTTGATGCCAAAAGCATCAAAGAGGCCGCACCCTATATCGATATCCTGCAGGTCGGGGCCCGCAATATGCACAATTTCGAACTGCTCAAAGAGCTCGGCAAAGTGAAGAATCCCATCCTCTTAAAACGGGGGTTTGCCGCCACGTATCAAGACCTGCTCCATGCCGCTGAATACATCATCAGCGGAGGGAATCCCAATGTGATCCTTTGCGAGCGGGGGATCCGGACGTTTGAAACCTACACCCGCAACACGTTCGACTTGAACGCCGTTCCGGCGCTGAAAGAGTTGACCCACTTGCCCGTGATCGCAGACCCGAGCCACGGGACAGGCCGCCGCTCGCTCGTCTTGCCTATGGCCAAAGCAAGCATTGCATCGGGTGCGGACGGGATCATCGTCGAGATCCATCCTCAGCCAGACCAAGCTCTGACCGATGCCCAGCAGACGATCGGGCCCGAGGCGTTCGTCCAAATGATGAAAGAGATCCGGGCCATCCACCACGCCCTGAAAGGGTTGTAATCAAAAGAGTTCGATTTTTTTGATCTGTTCTTCGGCATCGAAGGTCACCTTCAACGAAAAATACTTCTTTGCGTCGAGGGCGCTTTCGATGGGAGTTCCCGCCAATTCCCAAATAAAGGCTGTGCTTAAGTCGAGCAGCCCATGCATGAAAGCTCTAGCGACAGAGCCCCGTTCCGACATGGCCTTGAAGACTTCGACGGTTTCGCCTTGATCGTTCTTGGTGGAAGAGACTGATTCTACACCTAATGCTAGGAGCTGCATCCGGTTACGGACCGATTGCACCGCTTCGATTCCCACTCCGCCCCGATCCGAGGCCATCATGACCGAGCATGAGCTGAAAAGGAGCAGCAAAGAAGATAGGATCGAGGTTTTCATGAACATAGAATATATGACACTAACAAAAAATAAAAGGATCTGATAAGGAAAAAAATAAGTACCAACTGCGAGTGTGCTTTCATGAGAAACTTAGATACTGCTGCAACGATCCTGATTATATTGGGAGCGGTTGCCTGGGGCTTTGTAGGCCTTTTTACGATCGATATTTTCGATGCTTTTCTTCAAAATTCGTTTTGGGATCGAGTCGTCTATCTCCTGATCGGAGCTTCAGGCTTATTCAAAATCATCTATTTTTGGACAGGCAGGTGGACAACCCATTTCGAAGACGAAGAGTAATCGTTTGGAGCGAAATGCCCTTTCATGTTAGAGGGTAGGAATAGGTGTAAACTTGAATAAGAGTAACCCATGAGAAATTTAGATATTCTTGCTGCCGTGTTCCTTTTCCTTGGCGCCATCAATTGGGGAATTATCGGCATCTTTAACATCAACCTCATCGACTTCTTCCTGGAAAACGAGTTTTGGGATCGAGTTGTCTATGCCTTCATCGGCGCGGCGGCCATCTATCATGCGATCTACTTGAAAGCGATTCGGGTTCGCTGGAGAGAAAAAGCTAGAGACTAATCCCTCGGATCGAGAAAGCGGTAGCGGTCGGAGCCGGGCGGTGCGAAAGTGGCGAGAAATTTCTCCACTAACGTATCGAAGTTCTTAACCGAGGCTGGTTGGGCGGGATCGATCAGAACTAAGATTCCATCATTGTCCATTCGGATGTTATCCCGTTGTAGATTCACCGAAAGAGGTTTGCCTGCAGGCTCTTCCATGTTGGCAAAAGATGCGGCCCTAAACATAGCGGAGAGTTCATCGTCGGAAGGATGGACCGCTAAAAAGCCGTCGCCCTTCATTGGGATTTCCCCATCCTTTGGGCCGAGAGGATATTCATGAGGAATGTACTCCACGAGATGAAATCCATGGGTTAAATGATCTTTTGCCCATTCCGTCGTAATCTCAAAGTCCTTTAGATTGATATAGCGCTCTAGATCGTGAAACTTCGCGACCCGCCCTGCGTTGATTTCGTTATCTAAGATCGCTTTGAACTTCTTGTATACGAGAAGCTCGTTTTTCAAAATATCGACAATTCCGTGATGCGGCAAATTTTGCATCCGCCGGTTCGGGAGTTTCAGGATCATTTGTTCGCCTTCATCGGTCTCTACCAGGAATGAGTCGTGATAGCGGCCGCTTCCAGCAAGGTTAACGAGCCGGATCGTCAATTTGTGGGGTCCTATGGACAGCCTAAAGGGTTTGTCTTTGCTCAGCAGGGATGAGACTTTTTGAACATTTTGGATCCATAAATTCCGATCTTGCGGAGCTCCTTTTGCTTTTTGCGGCTGCTGCGGAGAGATCGGTTTTTTTTTATCCGCTGCGCTCGGAGAGGGAGGCAAGGCTCCCGAGGCGGCGTTCTGCGTTCGTTGGATCGGATCAAGAGGCAAAGTGCGAGAGGGGGGGCGGGGAGGATCGGAAGACGCGACTCTGGGGTCGGGCCGAAGTGGTGGAATTGACATAAATTCCTTTGTTTTGTCGTGATATTATGCGCGATTAGGCTAATTTATGTAAACAAATTTAATTTCATGAAAATATTGACAATGGATATATCAATTTTTATTTTAATGACTATTGTGAAGAATAAACAAGGTATTGATATGCAATTATGAAACGATTTCCAAATGGTCCAAGGAAGCGAGCATAGCATCGGTGATATCACGGCACCCTTTCACATTAAGTCTGGCGAGCTTGGGCAACCTCGCCAGGGGCCGCAGCCCGTGGTCGGTGATCAGATGACACCATGCAAGACAAAGACTCGTGAGATGGGCCATACCTGCCAGGTGCAGCAGGCCAGGGTTGGAGATCCGATTGCACTGTGCCAGGTCGAGGCTGGAGAGTTTTGGTAACCTCGATAGGTGCCGCAGCCCGTCGTTGGTGATCCTGTCGCACCCGGTCAGGTTGAGGCTTATGAGGTTTTGCGAACCTGCCAGGATCTCCAGCCCGGCATCGGAGATCAGATCGCACGCTTCCAGGTCTAGCTTCTCGAGCTTTTCCAACCCTGCCAGGAGCTGCAGCCCGTCGTCGTCGATCCGATCGCACCATGCAAGGCAAAGATTCTTAAGATGGGTCAAACCTGCCAGGTGGAAGAGCCCCGTATTCGAGATCAGATGGCAATTTCTCAAGCCGAGGTAGGAGAGCTTATCCAACCGCGCCAGGAGCTGCAGCCCGTCGTCGGTGATCCGATCGCACCCTCCCAGGTTAAGGTGCATGAGTTGACTCAAATCTGCCAGGATCTCTAAGCCCTCGTCTGAGATCAGATCGCATCCATCCAAGTTGAGGCTGGAGAGATTGGTCAAACCTGCCAAATACTGCAGCCCTATGTCTGTGATCAGATAGCATCCTTCTAGGTCGAGGCTAATGAGTTTTGTCAAACCGGACAGGTGCTGCAGCCCGGCGTCGGAGATCAGGGTGCAACTTCTCAGGTTGAGGTTCATGAGATTGGCAAAACCGCTTAAGTGGAGGAGTCCAGAATTGGTGATCCGGTCGCATTCTTCCAGGTTGAGGGTGGCCAGACGGGGCAGCTTCGCGAGAGGTTGCAATCCTGCGCCGGTGATCTTGTAGCACCCAAACAGGCTGAGACTGGAAAGATGGGCCAACTCTGCCAGATGCTTCAGCCCGTTGTTCGTGATCCGATTGCAACATGTCAAGTCGAGATGGGTGAGTTTTGCCAACCTCCCCAGGTGCTTCAGCCCGTCGTTTGTGATCTCACGGCAATTTTTTAAGTTCACGCTGGCGAGATTGGCCAAACCTGCTAGATGTTTCAGGCCGTCATTGGTAAGATTTGGACAGCATGCTGCATCCACTCCAATAATATTCGGAAAATCTGCAATGATCTTTTGCAGCTCGGCGTCAGTAATATTGCTGTGGGATAGATCGAGAGTGAACGATTTTAGGGGGCGTGAAAATTTCGGATTGTGCGCTCTGAGGTTTCTAATCTCTTTCAGGGTCACCGTAGGGCTGCAGTCGAAGCGAAGGATAGCGGCCCCAAAAGAGTCTTTAGCCTCCAAGAGCGCTCGGTCTGCCCAACTGAAAGCTCTACCATCCCCAGGAGTTAATAATCCTTGGATCATCAACAGGATTTCATTCGGCAATGCGTGCGTTATGGGATTTGATATTTTTCGGGATGGTTCGGCGACCGTACCGGTTCCATTTGTTGCTGCTGGACTCACATTCGCCGTCATAAGTACTCCGTTTTTAGAGCATTATACAAAAATCAAGTTACGATTTTGAGATTTTTTAAATGAGCCAAGGAAGCGAGCCCGGCGTTGGTGATCTGAGGGCACCATGACAGAAAGAGGCGTCTAAGATTTGTCAACTTCGTGAAGTGCAGCAATCCTGCATTGGTGATCCGATGGCACTGTTGCAGAGAGAGGCTCAAGAGCTTGCCCAAAGCTGCCAATTGCCTTAAGCCCGAGTCTGTGATCTCATCGCAACCTCCCAGGTTAAGAACCGTGAGCTCTTGCAAACCTGCCAGGTGCTTTAAGCCCTCATTTCTGATTTGAATGCAACCTTTCAGGCCGAGGCATGTGAGCTTTGTCAACGGGATTAGGTACTGCAGCCCGTCGCTTGTGATACAGAAGCATCCTTCGAGGTTGAGGTCTGTAAGATTTTCCAAACCTGCTAGATACTGCAGCCCTTCCCCGGAGATCTGAGTGCAGCTTCCCAGGTCGAGTTCTGCAAGATGTGCTACTCTGCCTACGTGCCTGAGTCCATTATCGGTGATCTGACGGCACTCTCCCAGGTCTAGGGTCGTCAGCTTTGCCAAACGGCTTAAGAACTGCAGCCCGTCGTCACTGAACTGATTGCACCTATCCAGATAGAGATTTGTAAGATTTGTCAGTCGCGCTACCTGCTGCAGCCCGGCGTTCGTGATGCCGCAACCTCCCAGATAGAGGACTGTAAAATGTGTCAAACCTGCCAGATACTGCAGCCCAGTGCCTCTGATTTTGCGGCACCCTTCCAGATCGAGACTCGTCAGATTTACCAATCGTTCGAAGGAGTGCAGTCCGATGTCGCTGATCCGCGTGCATCCTCTCAAATCGAGGCTGACGAGCTTTGTCAAACCTCCCAAGTGCCGCAGCCCGAAGTTGGTGATCTTCTCGCAGTCCTTTAGGCTCAAAGTTGTTAGATTTGCCAACCTCGAGAGATGCTGCAGCCCAACGTCGGAGATCTCCGTGCAACCTTGCAGGTAGAGATGCGTGAGATTTAAACTTGCCAGATGCTGCAGCCCAGCGTTGGTAATGAAATCACAACCTTCGAGGTCGAGGATGGCGAGAGTTGTCAAACCTGCCAGGTGCTGCAGCCCGTCGTCTTCTATCAGATTGCAGTTTCTTAAAGTGAGATCAATTAGGTTTGTCAAACCTCCCAGGATCCGCAGGCTTGCGTCGGTGATCTGATTGCACGATGCCAGGTTGAGAGTGGCGAGTTTTGTCAAACCTTCTAGGTGCTTTATCCCGTCGTCGGTGATCTGAACACAGCTGTCCAAGTCGAGGTGGGTCAGATTTGCCAATTTCTTTAGGGAAGCAAGACCTGCGTCCGTGAGGCCATTACAGCTGCTTGCATAAATTCCAGTGATATTCGGAAAGCTTTCCGCGATATTTTTCAGCTCGGCATCGGTAATATCGCTATTGGATACATCGAGCCTGAATGCTTTTGAAGGGCGTGAAAATTTCGGATTGTAGGCTTTGAGCTCTCTAATCTCTTTTAGGGTAATCATCGAATTTTTGACGTCAAAGCGAAGGATCGCCGCCCCAAAAGAATCTTTTGCGCCCAAGAGCGCTCGGTCTGCCAAACTGAAAGCTCCACCATCTCTAGGATTTAATAATCCTTGGATCATCAACAGGATTTCATTCGGCAATGCATCCGTGACAGGATTGGATCTTTCCCGAAGTGGTTCAGGCATTCGAATTACTTTCATTTTTTCATCCGAAATAGATTTTACTGACATAGATCCATTTTTTTTATTTTGTTGTTATAATTTATTTAAAAAAATGTGAACAATGGATCTATATCGATCTTTAATTGAGCTCTCATTGGGGACAGCGACTCCAAGAGTGGGATTAACGGATCGATCTTGGAGGATTTGATGAGAAACTGAAACCTGTATTGATCTTTGATTTTCGGATGGCCGGAAGGTCCGGGAGGGAAAATCTTTGCGAAAGGAGGAAGCGATTGGGCAAGGGCTGCATGAGCCTCGCTTGCGGCCATTTCCGCGGCTTTGGGATCGGGAGAGGAAAAAAGGCATTTTACGAGGTGGGTGAAGGGGGGAAAGCCGAAAAGGCGCCGCTCTTCGATTTCCGTTTTGTAGAAGGCGTCGTAGTCCTGGGCTGCGGCGAGTTTAAGGACGGGGTGGTCGGGGAGGAAGGTTTGGAAGATGACAGCTCCCGGCAAACTCAGGCGTCCCGAGCGCCCTGCCACCTGGATGAGGAGTTGGAAGACCGATTCCGCGGAGCGGAAATCGGGGATGCTGAGAGGGGCGTCGGCATTGAGCACGCCGACGAGAGTAACCGATGGGAAGTGGAATCCTTTCGCAATCATTTGGGTCCCGATGAGCACGTCGGCTTTATGGGCGCGAAATTGTTTGAAGATCTCTTCATGGCTCTCCTTTCTTTGTGTAGTGTCGCGGTCCATCCGCAGGGTGCGGATGTCTGGAAATAGGGCATGGAGCGACCGTTCCACATGCTCTGTCCCAAATCCTTTGAATTGGAGCGTCTCCG
>CAYTXY010000021.1:0-14906 GCA_964441355.1 uncultured bacterium | reverse complement strand
GCGCCGCATTCAAAAAGATGTTCGACGATGGGCTGATCTACCGCGGCGATTACCTCGTCAACTGGGACCCTGTCCAGCAGACGGCTCTTTCCGACGACGAAGTGGAACATGAAGAGAGGCCGTCCTTCCTTTGGCATATCCGGTATCCCCTCGCAACTGGCAGCGGTTCCATCACCGTCGCCACCACCCGTCCCGAAACGATGCTCGGCGACACTGGCGTCGCAGTCCACCCCAGCGACGGACGCTACGCGGCCTATATCGGCAAGACTATCCGCCTCCCTTTGATGGACCGGGAGATTCCGGTGATCGCAGATCCTTTCGTCGATCCGAGCTTTGGAACCGGCGCCGTGAAAATCACCCCTGCCCATGATTTCAACGATTTCGAAATGGGGAACCGCCACCATCTGCCCCGCATCAACATCCTAACGCCCGATGCCCGCATCAACGAAGCGGGGGGATCTTTTGCCGGCCTTTCTGTGGAAGAGGCCCGGATCGCCGTCGTCCATGAACTGAAAAAACAAGGCTTTTTGATCAAAGTCGATCCCCATCTTCTCCGAGTCGGCGTCTCCTACCGATCGAAAGCCGTGATCCAGCCCTATCTATCCAAACAATGGTTCGTCAAAATGACCCATTTCAAAGATCGGCTCATTTCGGCCGTTAGAAATAAGCGGGTCAAACTCATCCCTCCCTATTGGGAAGAGACCTATTTTCATTGGATCGAAAACTTGAGGGATTGGTGCATTTCGCGTCAGCTTTGGTGGGGCCACCGGATCCCGATCTGGTATGGCAAAGGCGGCGAAATCGTCTGCTGGGAAGGTACTGACGCTCCCCCTCAGGCTGAAAAAGACCCGGCCTATTGGGAGCAAGACGTCGATGTTTTGGACACCTGGTTTTCATCCGCCCTTTGGCCGTTCAGCACGCTCGGCTGGCCGGAAAAAACCGAGGAGCTCAAAAAATTTTATCCCACATCAGTCTTGGTCACTGCCCACGACATCCTCTTTTTCTGGGTCGCCCGGATGATCCTGATGGGAGAATACATCATGAAGGCCCCCCCTTTCCATGAGACGTTCCTCCACGGGCTCATTTACGGCAAATCGTACTGGAAGAAAAACCCGGACGGCTCGGCGGCCTACATCATGGGCGAAGAGAAAATGAAATACGACCTCGGTTCTCCCTTGCCGGCGGACGTTGAATCGAAATGGGAAAAAATGTCCAAGACGAAGGGCAATATCATCGACCCCCTTGAGGTGATCTCGACCTTCGGAACCGACGCTCTTAGGATCGCCCTCTGTTCCAGCCTCACTCATGCGCGGCAGATCGATTTGGATCGGAGAAGGTTCGAAGAGTATAAGAATTTCGCCAACAAGATCTGGAACGGCGCCCGTTTCGTCTTCCTCAACCTCGAAGGGCTCTCTCTTCACTCAGGCATCGACCGGCAGCTCTTTACCCTTGAAGACCGATGGATCCTCTCCGTCTTGAACCGGACGATCCGCGAGATCAACCAACATTTAAGCAACTACACTTTCGATAGGGCCGCGGCAAGAAGTTATGAATTCTTCTGGAATGATTTTTGCGCGGTGTATTTGGAAACCGTCAAACCGGTCCTTTTCGGGAAGGCGGGCACTCCCGAGCTCAAAACCAACAAACAAAAAATCCTCATCGTCCTCCTCCTCAACTCAATCCGCCTCCTCCACCCGATCACTCCCTTTATCACCGAAGAGATCTTTTCGCTCCTCAAAGCGGCGTTCCCCCAACTACCAAGCGTTGCCGATGATCCCTACTTAAGCGATGCTTCGCTCGCCTTGAGCTCTCCTGCATGCATCGTAGCTCCTTACCCGAAAGTCCTCATAGAGTCCGATATCGATCCCGAAATCGAAAAAACCTTTTCTGCGGTGAGCGATCTCATTCGAGCGATCCGCAACATTCGGACCGAGATGCAGATCTCCCCCGCCGAAAAGACCGACCTTTATTTTTCCGGGGAAAAGTCCGCCGAATGGGAGCTCGCTGAGGCTCACCAGGAGATCATCCTCGCTCTCACCCCTACGGCAAAGATCCTCTTTTCAAAGCATGAGCCCAAACTTTTCGGAAGCTCCGCTCTCCTTGGCAGTTTGAAACTGACGATCCCCATCCCCGAATCTCTCAAGGCAAAAGAGCGCGCCCGCCTCGAAAAGGAAAAAGAAAAACTCGAGAAGATGAGAGTTGGGACCGAAGCGAAACTCTCCAACGCCGAATTCCGTACCAGGGCTCCGCGAGAAATTGTCGATCAACTCGAGCAAAATCTGGCCCAGACAAAGAGGCAGCTGGTCGACATTCAAGAAAAACTAAAAGGGCTTTAGGTTATGAAACTCACCGCAATTTCCCAATCCCTGCCCACATCACTTCCCGTCGTCCACGTGGACGCGAGGCTGAATCGCACCGCCCTCAAAACCCAATCGCTATGGACAGAGTTTCTCCAGTGGGTGGGACATTTCATCCGCGACGCCTTTTATATGCCAGTTCCGGCAAACCCAACAGCAAACCCTGTACTCAAAAGAGAAGAAGCATTTGCCGCCGGCTTTTGGGATCCGAGCATTCCTTTGGACCCCAACTATCCTCTCCAAGAAAAAATCAGGAAAGAATTTGCGGTTTACGATCAGCCCATCAAAATGCAAACCGCCGACGGAAAACTCTTAGAAGTCCCATGCCGCGTGATCGAGTCCAAAAAGAGAGATGGACAGTTCCATAACTACGTCCATGTTTTGGGCAACCTTTCCACCATCTCCAATAATATCGCCTCGCCCTACCCCTATTTAGCCGCTTATCTGGATCAGAAGAAAAGCGATCCCGCCGTTCCTCCAGCCCGATTCATTCTCATCAGCCAGTACGGCATGCGCTCTGACGGTGTTCCTTTTAGACCTCGAACCTTAGACGAAGCAGGTTTGATTCTAAAAAAAGCGCTTGAAACCTTGAGCGAAAACCATGGACCCATCGATCAACTGGTCGCCATGTCATTAGGTTCGATTATTTTTGCCTCTTCTTTGAAACATTTTGAAGATACCGCGGCAATTCCGAAGGCCATTCATTTCGACAGAGCCCCTTCTTCCATCAAGGCCGCGAGCCAAAATTACACTGGCGGATCGCTTTTATATCTCTTATCAAAGGCCACTGGCTGGACTGTAGATATCGGCCAAGAACTGGCCGATTTTTGCCAAAGGAACCCGGACGTTCCTTGCATCGTCTCTGGAGTGAAGGACGACTTTTATTTTCCGGGGCGAGCCGGCTTGCATGAAGATGAAAAAATCAAAGGGCTCGACCAAGTTAAAATATTGATTTTTGCCCCTCCTCATCAACTATTCCACTTGCGGGCCCATCATGGCCTCCGATCCGATTTTTTGACTTTCAATTACTTGGTAGGCCATTCGGATCCTGAGCTTCTGAAAGAAAGAGAGCACCTCGCCAGTGCGTCGCTACGCCATTCTTTCGAGGTCTTGAAAGTGCCTCAGTCCCTCAGTGCTTAGCCAATTGGAATTCATTGAAGAACTCCCTCCAATGGCCAAATGCCCATTCAGATCACAGTTTTCCAAAACTCGGGCAACTCAGATAGTTTTTGTTTCACATACTCCTTTATTTTATCTTCTTTGATCATCTGATTTTTTAATCGAATATCCAAATGCTGCGGCTCTGTAATGGGTTTGCCAATTTGGGATACAATAAAAACATGCGCTTCATCAGCAAATCGATGGATGCACAAATTCCGACTCAAATCATCGGCAAAAAGTGAATAAAGCTTGCCGACATGATTGATCGGATTTTTTCCTGAAAATGCCTCCAAAGTCATCGGTCGATAGGGGGTGATAAGCCCATTGAAACGATTCCCCCTCCCCACTTGGCCATCATCGCCAGCTTCAGCGCTAGTACCAGTTACAGTCAGATAGATACTTTCTTTTCCATAGTCATCGGCAGCATTGATCTCAATTTTGTCAGATGGATTTTCATTCAGCAGAGAGTGAATCTCTTTTATTTTTGATACATAATCATCGATGTCCGAAATAAATCGGTCGACTATAGCGATAGCTATTGTGAATGTAGATGATTTCTCAGTTTGAACTCCCATCACTTTAATATCTTCTCCTAAAAATGGGAATTTGGCTTTTATTTCATTACTATTCAAGAATTTCTCCAATTGTTTCACTTTATTTTCTAAAGGAGTCAAAGGAAAATATCCCACTGCGAATGAAGTATCATTGGCAAGAGGAATTTTTGAGCGGTGAAACAATTCGACTAAATCGGCGCTCCCGCTTCGAATTCTTGAGATGATTCTGACTTGATTCGCAACATCAATAAACCGAAAATGATGCTTTAACCAATTCCTTGCTGCAGCAATTGCAATCTCATCCACTGGAATTTTCTTCCCTTTGAATTCTCCAGTAGCCCTGCCCGCTATGTCTATTTCAATAGGGGATGTGATTCTCCCTCCTTTATATCTCGGTGAAGACGCCCCGCTGACCAATAAGATTTTATCCACGTTGTGGTGCAATATGAAGCCAAATTCGGCTAGGTAATATTTGCATAAAGCTCTAGAAACCTCTTCTGCAATTAAATCACAAATTGTATCTGGATGGCCCAATCCCTTCCGTTCGGCCATTTCAAATGGGATCTTTGCATCTAAAGAAGAAATGTGAATCATTTAAGGCTCATAATTGTGAATTGTACATTCCGTGGTTTACCTTGAAGCTAGGATGTAAAACACTTCGAAATTCTCGGGAAAACCATCAGGCTTGTATTCTTTTTTTAGCTTTTTGAATAGTTCTGCTTTGAAAGAGGCCAACTGTTCCTCGTTCAATTTTTCCAATCCAGTGCGCATTGCATGACTGTACATGTAGTTCCACCATTGATCGAAATTTACATACAGATGTTCGAGGCTGTCGTGCAGAACGCGAACCTTTGAAAAGCCCGCCTCTCTAAAAAGGGCATTCAATTCGTGGGCAGAGGGCATCGGGAAAGCGATGATCGTAGGATCTATGCCTATGTCCAATAGCTGTTTGCGCAAGGCATGTCGAAGAGTTGTCGGTTTTCCCCAACTCGATATAGCGACTTTTCCTTTCGGTTTTAGAACGCGTTTGAATTCTCTTAGCGCTTTTTTTGGATCGGGAAAGAAGAAAAGCCCAAATCCACAATAAACAATATCAAAAGTACGATCCGGGAAAGAGAGGTGTTCTGCGTCCATGCAAAACAGGGATACATTGGGCGCTTGGATTTCCTCCCGCAAGGCTTCGATCATTTTTGGACTAATATCGATGCCGACCGCTTTGCCCTCTTCATGAATCATAGGTAAGACGAGCTTCAAAATGGCACCGAGCCCGGTAGCCACGTCTAAAATATTTGCCCCTGGAGATCCCTTCGCATGAGAGATCAACCGCTCGGCAAATACATCGTAATAATGCGAACCAAACTTGCCATAGACACGAACGCTGCGGTCAAAGATTTTTGCAATGCGTTCTTTGTAGTCCATAGAAGCGACTTTTACATTTCGCTATTTTTTTTTAAATCCTCAACTACTCCTCCCTACGGTTTTGTTGCATAATTTTCTCAAATTAGAAGGTGTCAACAAAGTAAGGTAAAATCTTTCAGGAACTTCCCTAGAGGGTGGCGGGAGGAATTTTGAGACAAAAATTTTGCTTTTTTCAGCCCCTCCCTACACCGACTCCACGGCCTTCCGTTCGAATTTTAGGAGTTTTTCGAATTCGCGCGTCTCGGCGACAACGATTGCCGATAGGCCAAAAAGCCCGACCAGGTTCGGAAACGCCATCAACCCATTCATGATATTGGCAAAACTCCAGACGGCGTTCAGACTCAACATTGCCCCCGGGATCAGGACTAGGGTAAATAAAACCCGGTACCAGCGGACCGCAGAGAGCCCGAAAAGATACTCGGTGCATTTTTCCCCATAATAGGCCCAGCCGAGAACCGTCGAATAACCGAAAAAGATCAAAGATAGGGTGACAAGGGTGGCCCCGAAAGGAATCGTGCTTCTGAATGCCTCCAAGGCTAACCCCGCGCCATTTAACGTGGCGCCATCGGGGCCGCTCTGGCCCAAAAGACCGCTCACGGCAATCGCAAGGCCTGTGATGGTGCAAATGATGATCGATGTGATGAACACCCCGCTCATCGATATGAGCGCTTGCCTGCCAGGGACGTCGGTCTTCGCGGCCGCCGCAGCCATCGGGGCTGTCCCCAATCCCGCTTCGTTGGAAAACACGCTCCGCGATACACCGAATTGAATGGCCATCATCAGAGTCGAGCCGGCAAATCCCCCTGCCGCCGCCTTCCCTGAAAAAGCCTGTATGAAGATTTCCTTGAAGGCGGCTCCGAGCATGTCAAAGTTGAGGACGATGAGGAGAAGCCCCCCGAAAATGTAGAACAGAGACATGGCTGGCACAAGATAGCTCGACACCTTGCCGATGCTCTTGACCCCGCCAAAAAGCGCCGCGCCTGTAACAGCGGCAAGGAGGATCCCGATCCAAAGGGGGTCGACGTACTCCTTGGCCGCGGCGGCAATCGAGTTGGCCTGGACCATGTTTCCAGTCACCAAGGCCGTGATCGCGCCGGCTACGGCAAAAAATACTGCGAGGCCTTTCGATTTCAGACCCTTCTCGAGATAGATCATCGGCCCGCCGCACATTTCCCCCTTTTTATCTTGGGTTCGATATTTGATGGCCAGGATGGCTTCGGCATATTTTGTCGCCATGCCGATCGTAGATGCGACCCACATCCAAAAAAGCGATCCCAGCCCTCCGAGCGCAATCGCGGTAGCGACGCCCGCAATGCTCCCGATTCCGATCATGCCCGCAAGAGCCATCATCAGCGACTGGAACTGGCTGATGTCTCCTTGAGCTTTGCCATCTTGCCGGGTCAACGCCAGTTTGATCGAATACCACAAATAGCGAAATTGGATCCCTCTTAGGGCATACGTCAGGTAGAGGCCGACCGAGGTCAGAAGAATCAAGAGCGGTGCGCCCCAGACCCAGTTTTCTATCCGAGCAAGCCACGATTCGAATGGGGACATAATTTCTTCCTAAAATTAATTTCAAAGGTCTATAATATAGAGCGTTCGACTTTTTGTCCCTCGTAAAAAAACCTATTGGACTAAGAAATTTTTCGATGACCTCTCTGCCCTCTCCCACCGCGCTGAAACGGCAGTACCCCTCCCCCTCTTTTCCCTTGCAGGCCCGCGAGAATGCGGAAAAGATCCTGCTGGGCAAGGACAGCCGGCTTGCAGTCTTAGTGGGCCCCTGCTCGATCCACGACGTGGAAGCCGCCTTGGATTATGCGGGAAAACTCAAAAACCTCGCAAGGGCAGTCGAAGAGACCTTATTTCTCGTGATGCGCGTATTTCTCGAAAAGCCCCGTACAAGGTCGGGGTGGAAAGGGATCTTGTACGATCCCCATCTCAACGCTTCGGAGGACATTGGTTCAGGGCTAAAAGTGGCCAGGCAACTTCTCGTCCGCCTGGCCGAGCTTGGAGTTCCGGCCGCTACAGAACTCCTCGACCCTCTCGCCTCCTACTACTTTGACGATCTCATCACATGGGGGATGATCGGAACCAGGACCTCGGCCTCCCAGGTCCATCGGCAAATGGCCTCGCGGCTTCCTTTCCCGGTCGGCTTCAAAAACGATCTGCTCGGATTTCTTGAACCTGCGATTTTGGGGATCCTATCAGCCCGAAATCCCCACTCCCAGATCGGCCTCGACCGACATGGGAGGGTTAGTAGGGTCCAGTCAAAGGGCAATCCCTTGACTCATCTAGTGCTGCGCGGCTCGGACAAGGGGCCCAATTGCGATGCGGCCTCTCTTGACCATGCCCTCGAACGGCTGGCCGAACACGGATTGGACGCGCGGCTCCTTGTCGATTGTTCTCATGGAAATTCGGGGAAATACGTCGAGAGGCAAAAAGAGGCGTTCCTTTCCGTGATCGAGCAGGCGGCCTCCGGCAGCCGCGGTATCGCGGGCCTAATGTTGGAGAGCCATCTATTTGGCGGGAAACAACCTCTAACCGAAGATTCATCGCAGCTTGCCTATGGAGTGTCGATTACCGACCCCTGCCTCTCTTGGGAAGAGACGGAAGAGCTTCTCCTCTCTGCAAACGAAAGGCTATTCTACTCCCAAACAACCCGAAGGCATTTTCCTTTACCAATATAGAAGAAACCTTTAGGATCTTTCGGTCACTATTCAAAACAGAGGTCTTTTCATGATATCCTCCGTCAGCGCCCCGAATTCCACGAATGCTTCTTTTCCGGCAAGAGCAGCAATGCATACCCTTCGTCTTCAAAATCGTTCCGCACAGGTGGAAAATTTGAACTCGGTTGGACCTCAAAATGACACAGCCCTTGGAGCTATCATCAGTTTGCTCGCCTTTTCAGTCATTGTTCATCTTGGACTGTATTCCTGCGCAAAATGTATACAATGCTGCATCATAGAAACAAGAGCATTGCCACCAGACACTCCGGTCCTCGAGGCGTGAGCCTAGAGGAGCATACCGACAAGTTGTCCTGGTTATTCTTCTAACGGCTTATCCCTTTCGTTTTGGGGTACCGGATCTGAGATAACGCCGGCTTTTTCAAGTCCTCGGGCGAGGATGAAGACCATGTCGTTCTTCGAGTGCGGTATTCCAAATACTCGAGGCTCGTCCAGAATTGATCCCGCTTGCCGGGAGCACGTCTAGAAAGAGATGGCAAGATTTGGATAGGCCGATTCCAAAAGACTCTTGCTCGTGGTCGGTGCTCGGACAAGGGGCCCAATTGCGATGCGGCCTCTCTTGACCATGCCCTCGAACGGCTGGCCGAACACGGATTGGACGCGCGGCTCCTTGTCGATTGTTCTCATGGAAATTCGGGGAAATACGTCGAGAGGCAAAAAGAGGCGTTCCTTTCCGTGATCGAGCAGGCGGCCTCCGGCAGCTCCGGCATCGCAGGCGTGATGTTGAAGAGCCATCTTTTTGGCGGGAAACAACCCTTCGCCGAAGACCCATCGCAGCTTGCCTATGGAGTGTCGATTACCGACCCCTTTTCTTGGGAAGAGACCGAAGAGCTTCTCCTCTCAGCAAGCGAGAAGCTGTCCGGCTTATTCTTCTAGAGGTTTATCCCATTTGTTATGGGGTACTGGATCTGGCTCTGCATCTGGGAGAATCCTAATTCCAGCACTTTCAAGTCCCATACCGATGATTCCAAGACCGAGCCTGTGGCCCATGTTCGCGCGATCGACATCTTTTTTCAGCTTCTCGCAGATAGGGAGAGCCACGGCTGTACACTGGGTACCCTTTGGGATTACGATGACATTGCCGAACTGCCTTTGTATCTTGGTTTCATCAGTATCGGTTAAACAAATAATACCGGGAAGTCCAGTCCGAGCCCCGGAATCCTCGCGATTGCCCGTGGATGAGCTTGCCCAACCCAAAGCATAATCGACAGCGGTCTCAATGTGAGCAACATCAAGCAGAAAAAGGTCATGCTCGGTGACAAAGGTTTTGGACTCATCCGCTTTGATGTCAAAACTCCCCCAATTCCCCGGTACGCCATTGATCGTTGTGCCGTGAACTCCAATTAATTTGTCTTTCGGAATATTGGGCAATTGGCGTTTAAACCACTGTTTACTCATGCGAGCCGCGCCCCGCTTTCCCATGAAAAGGCTTCTTATAGGCCTAATAGTCATAATTTCTCCTTAATTTGCTTGTTATATATATTATAATATAAAATCTTTATTAAGTAAACAATTATTTTAAAAATAATTACATTTTTATTATGGGATAAGATTAACGGGATAAACCTAAAGAGAGATGGTGAGCTGGGGAAGGGCCGATTTCAAAGCCGAAAGCTCGCCGTCGGTGATCTGATAGCACCCTCCCAGGTTGAGTCTTTTGAGCTTTGTCAAATTTGCTAAAGACGCAAGAGAGGCGTCGGTGAGAGCGGGGCAATGAGCAGCATCCAGTTCAACGATATTTGGGAAATCTTGAGTGATGCTGTGTAGTTCAGCATTGGTAATATTGCTGCCTGATACATCAAGTTTGTATGGTTTTGTACATGTAAAGTACGGATCTAACTTTCTTAGCTTTCTTATGCCTTGCAGGTCAATCGATTGTTTGGGGAACTTTCTTTCTATTGAATATTCCGTGCCCAAGTCTTTATTAAGAAGGCCCAAGTCATGCTTAAGAAGATTGACAACACCGTTCTTGCCAAACAAATGGGCGCTTCCAGTTACAATTAATGCACGATTGTCCGTAGTTGCCTTTTTAATTAGTGGCATTGCACGTGCCGCATGAATGAAATTTCTTTTTTTTGTTAGATGATAATGCCTGGAAGGATCCTGAAGCTTGCGCCATTTGATGCATCGTGTGAAGGATGGTTCATCTCCTTGTTGTACAGCAGTCATACTATCATTTCGTTCTAGGGCTAGATCTTCAGCCGCCAGGAGTCCCTGAGCGATCTGTTGTCTAGCCGTTTCCTTTGCCAGGTCTACATAATTATGAGCTTCTGCATGTTCCTCAGGAGTTTCTAGGTTCATCATCTCAGTCATAGTTTCTCCGCATATCTTACGAATGAGACTTTCTGTTCCACTTTTTAGGCTAGTTTTTTTTCTTTCTTCTGAAGAATTTGAATAAGGGGAATCATACTTGCAATCATGGGAATGGCTGTAATTATTATTGTAGAACTCTAAATAGTTTTTTCGCGTTTCAGGCTCTGTTACCTTGCGATGAGCATTATACCGCTGTACATCTTCCTTGCTTTTCGGGATAAATTCGAAGGCAACCCGCTTTGCTTTTCTAGCCGCTTTTTCTACTGTGGGGTTAAGCTGAGAAATTCCTTCTTCATCTCCGTGGCAAGACCCGACAATATCAGCTACAGTTTTTCCATTATTTTTGACCACAAAATGAAAACCTTCAGAGTAATTTTTGCCTCGCTGGAGGTTCGTTGGGCCGACCCCAATTTTTGCATCTGTGTTAATCGCCACAAGCACCTTTTTGCTTAAGTTTCTAAAAAATTAATATAATTATAACAAACTAAAACATATAATTCAATATTTAATTTTAATTTATCCATAACCCCAATAATATCAGAACATTGAAGAACTCCCTCCTGAGAGGAGGGAGATTCTCCTCCCGTAAGGGGCGGCAAGTTCCTTGCCGCGAACCAACAGATAGCTCGCTTGACTCGGCCCTGAAGGGCCGGACTAACGCCGAGCTGCCGTTCAATTTGCGAATTTTGTGGATAATTGGGGAAGAACCATCCCCATTAGCGGGATAAGCCCTTGTTTCCCAAGTCGATGAGCCGCGTCCAGAATTGATACTCCCACTCACCGGCTACCTCCCTTTTTTCGAGAGCGCTTGCACCGATAGGTCAGGATCCGCCGGTCCTTGTCACCGTCGGCCTGCGGGAAAAAGAAGGCGTTCATTTCCGTGATCGTACGGGCTTCTTCCGGACGCCGCGGCATCGCAGGACTGATGTTGGAAAGCCATCTTTTCGGCGGGAAACAACCCTTGACCGAAGACCCATCCCAGCTTGCCTATGGGGTGTCGATCACCGACCCCCTGCCTCTCCTGGGAGGAAACCGAAGAGCTTCTCCTCTGGGCGTCCGGTAGTCTTTTCCTATGCCTCCACCTGATTTCCTGTACCAAAACTTAAGAAACCCTTAGGATCCTACTGTCATTATTCAAGCCAGAGGTTTTTCATGATATCACAAGTAAACCCTCAAAATTCCACAAACGTTTCTTTACCTGCACCGACCGCAATTCTTACCCTTCCTCTTCAAAACCGTTCCGTACCCGTGGAAATTTTGAATTCTACTGTGACTCAAAATGCCGTATTCCTTTACGCTTTTGGCGGCCTTATAACCACTCTTGGCGTGACCGCGATTGTATGTGTTATTTTTCACGGATACCAAGTCTTTAAAGAACGTATTCAATGCTGCTTCAGGAAACGTGAAGAAGCCCTGCCACTGGTCCGCGTGTAGAAAATTTGAACTCTACCGCATCTCCAAATAGCGAAGTCTTCGGAGTGATTAGTGTCTTCGCCCTTTTAACCTTGTTTCCGTTCGGAATCTATTGCATCGCAAAATGTAGATCCTGGTGCAGCCAGGAATCAGATCCATTGTTATCGATGGAACCACACGCTGCGCTGGCAAAAGTAGCGGTACCGCCCATGGCAACCACACTTCTCTTTACCGATAGGGAAGAAACTTGTACAATCTTGCGGTCATTAATCAGAGGTTTTTTCATGATATCGGAAGTTCTTACCCAGAATGCCACGAACGCTTCATTTCCTCCTCTAGCAGCAACGGCTACCCTTCAGCTTCAAAACCGTTCGGTTCCGGTGGAAAAATTCAATTCTGATGGATCAAACGACGCAGTCCTTGGAGTTATGATTGGTTTACTCGCTCTTGCCAACATTGTTAAGTACGCCATCTATCCCTGCGCAAAAAGCATCAGATGCTGTAGCAAGGAGACGACAGTATTTCTATCAGAAACCACGACCTTCGAGGCGTAAGGCTCCATAGACAAACGACCACTTAGCGGTTTTTCTGTCCCACGTCGATGAGCCGCGTCCAAAATTGATGCTCCCACTCGCCCGCAAGCTCTCCTTTTTCCGTAATCGCTTGCACCCGGTAGGTCAGGATCCGCCGGTCCTTGTCCCCCTCGGCCTGCGGGAAAAAGAAGGCGGCGTAATCCCGTCTCCTTTCGATCGGCTGGCAGATCGTCTCTTGCGTATCGTCCCAGAAACGGACCGTCAGATGCAGCTTGAGCCGCTTTTCGAAAACGCTTCGGGGAAAATCCCAACTCACCAAAAGGCGCTGCCCGACAGGCGGATCCTCTTGCCGAGGGTCGGGCGTCCGGATGTGGCTGCTCGCCAGGTGCTCCCGGTCGATCCATTCTTGCTGCACATTGAAATGGTTCTTATAGCAAGAAGCGAGGTTGATTGCGGCAAGGAATAAGAGTATCTTAGGTTTCATGAATCTCAAAAGTGGTCCCGAAAGCGTTGCCGGCGTCATTTTCAATCCCGAACGGACATCTGTTCTCCTCATCCAACGCCGCGACGTCCCTGTCTGGGTGCTTCCGGGCGGCGGAATGGAAAAGGGGGAATTGCCGCAGGAAGCCCTCGTTCGGGAAATTTTGGAAGAAACCGGCTTAACTGTCAAAGCCGAGAGGCTCGTCGGCATCTACACCCCGATCAACCGGCTCGCACGCCATACTCTCCTCTACGAATGCATCCCCTTGAGCGGCGCCCTCACTCTCTCCAATGAAACGAAGGGCGTCTCTTTCTTCTCCCTCAGCGCTCTGCCGCCCCTCCCTCCCCCGTACCCTGAATGGATCGAGGATGGAGCCGCGATCGGCCCTACTCTGATCAAACCCCTAACGTCTGTCACCTATTTGGCCTTGCTCAAGAATCTTATCCTCCATCCTATTCTCGTCATCCGGTTCCTTTTGGCCCGCCTCGGCTTCGCCATCAACTCCTAAGTGGCCAGAGAGTACCCGAACAACAGGATGAAAAAGAAAAGAATAACAGGATGGCAGGATGGACAGGATGAAAAATTTAGAGGCTTTCCTCAATGGGGTAAAAGGAATTCGTTCTTTCTTCGCGGACAAAATGTTCTAGATGGTGAAACGGCATGAATAAACTCTTATTTCCATCCTGTCCATCCTGCTATCCTGTTTATTTTTCTTTTTTTTCGGCTTAATCCTGTGCCATTTGAATCGCTTTTGCGAAAATTTCTTTGGAGCCAGTAGAGAGCGTTCCCGATTTGAACTTATAATTTTCGGAGAGAAAATCGAGCGGCCTTCCTTGTAGATCGGACATGAACCCTCCCGCTTCTTTCAAGATCACAGCGCCGGAGGCATAGTCCCAGAGCCTGCCGCTTTCTCCCGATGACGCGTAGATATTTCGGCTCCCTTCCGCGATCATGCAAAGCCTAAGGCCGCAACTGCCCACGCTCTTGAAATCTCTCCTTAGCATTTTGGGAGTAAGCTCCATGCCTAAAAGCGAGGTGTAAAACGTCTGGACAAAGGTGGATTTCTTCGAGGAGACGACGGGACGGATCACTTTCGCTTTCCCCTCGACGCGGATCCGTTTTAGCGCCCCGTTTCTCACCTTCTTGTAGGCGCCGCATCCACGGACAGCCAAGTACATTTTTTTTGCCACGGGATAGTAATTCACACCCAAAACCGGATCGCCGCAATGCAGGAGGGCGATGTGGATCCCGAAATCTTTTCGTCCGGCGATGAACGATTTCGTCCCATCGAGAGGATCGACCACCCAGGTCCATTCGGCCTCTCTCCAGCGAGACGTTGCCTTTTCCATCAATTCCCCGCCGATTTTCTCTTCGGTCAAAAGCCCATAATCGGGAAAGGCAGAGAGAAGTTTTTTACAAATCGCCTCGTTCGATTGGAAATCGGCGATCGTCACTGGCGTCTCTCCCTTCATCTCGGTCTCGAGGTCGACGCCGCGGTTCCAATACTGAAGGAGGATGCTCCCCGCCTCCCTTGCAGCTTCGATCGCCGTCTCCAGTTCCTCGTGGTAGGAAAACACCGGAGGCTTTTCCTGTTTAGCGAAACTGGGAGCGACCCATAATAAATTCAAAACCAAAAAAATCCTCAACATACTGTCAATAAAACTTGAAATTTTTACCACCGAGAGCACCGAGGGAAACCAGAACAATTGCTATGCAGCGCATTATTTGTTCTCGGTGCTCTCGTCTGCTCTGTGCTCGGTGGTTAATAAATTACCATTACATCAAAAGCAGCGCGAAGACGAAGGCGAACAAAGCGAACGATTCGATGATGGTGATCGAGACCAGCGTCTTCCCGTAGATGGCGGGCTGTTTGGCTGCGGCTTGGATCGCAGTCGCGCAGCACTTGCCTTGATACAAGGCGGAAGCGATGA
>CAYTXY010000020.1:14758-14985 GCA_964441355.1 uncultured bacterium | reverse complement strand
CGGTAGGTTGATTGCGGAAGGGTTTTCTCCCGAGGGAGCAAAGCAAAAGATCGGGATGGCGGTCGAAGGCATCTATACATGTGTCGCTGCGCGCGAATTGGGAGAAAAGCATCGGATTTCGATCCCGATCACGGAGGCGACCTACGCGATCATCTATGAGGGACTCGACCCTCGCGAAGCTGTACGCTCGCTTCTCCAGCGCGCCATCAAAGAAGAGCATCTCTAAG
>CAYTXY010000020.1:0-14748 GCA_964441355.1 uncultured bacterium | reverse complement strand
TGCAGGCGGGTTTCAACTTCAGTGGCTGCCGACGCAGCAAGATTCCAATTTTTTGGCCAAGTTCGGTATACATTCCATTAGATGCCCAAAAAACAAAAAACTCAAATGCTGCCATCTAGAGCGCTGCCGTCCTATTTTGGCGTAAAAGTGGTCACCGCCGCTGAGATGGCTCGCGTTGAAAAACTAGCTGTGCAAAATGGCTGCCAAGAAGAAAAATTCATCGAAGAGGCAGGAGCCAAGGTGGCCGCTGCCGCCATTCAGCTCTCCCTGCAAAAGCAACTTCCGAAAAGCGTCTCTCTTCTGATTGGCAAAGGCAATAAGGGAGCCGACGCGTACGCCGCGGGATCGGCCCTTTTGGAAGAGGGATTCAGAGTGACGGCATATCCCTGCTTTCCGAGAGAAGCCTGCAGCGCATGGAACCGGAAAATGAATGACAGGTTTGCGAAAAAAAGAGGGCAAACGGTCCGGTTTTATGACGGAGAGGAAATGAAGCTCGGGGAGGGCTTGATCATCGATGGATTATTGGGAACCGGGTTCAAAGGCATACCCGCTGGAAAGATAGAGACGGCGATACTGCTTGCAAACGCTTCTCAGGGGGCAATCCTTGCCATCGACCTCCCTTCAGGGTTGGATGGGACGACGGGGGAATCCAGAGGCGCATGCATCGAAGCTGCTCAAACTGTGACGCTCGGAATGGCGAAGAGCGGCCTTTTTTTCAGGGACGGTTGGAATCATACAGGCCGCCTTATTGTCGAAGATTTTGGATTGCCGAAGCAATTTGCTGATCTTTGCCAGGAAATCGCTTATTTACCCGATCCGGCGCATCTACCTCTGCCTAAAATCATCCGCAATAGGCATAAATACCAAGCGGGATACGTTATCGGATATTCGGGGTCGGAGGCGATGCGGGGCGCCCCGAAGATGGCAGGATTCGCTGCGCTTAGGGCTGGGGCCGGCATCGTGCGCCTTTTTTCTAAGGGGGATATCGGAGAGGCGCCGATGGAGCTCATTTGCCGCAAATGGAATGAAAAGGAATGGCGAGAGGAGCTCAAACGGGCGAGCAGCGTATTCGCAGGCCCTGGACTGGGCTCAGGCTCGATGCGCTGGATGAAAGACATTTCCCTTCCTGCCGTCTTTGACGCAGACGCCCTGCAAAAAGGGGTGAAGTTCCCACAAAATGCCGTGCTGACTCCCCACCGGGGAGAAATGCTTCGCCTTCTTGGGTTGAAAAGCGCGCCGCAAGAGGAAGATTTCCTTTGCCGATGTCAAAAGTTTGCAAACAGCCAAAAGGCGACTCTTATATTGAAAGGGGCGCCGACGATTCTTTTTGGCCAAAATATGCCGCCGCTAATCATCCCCAGAGGAGATCCTGGCATGGCGACCGCAGGGGCAGGCGATGTGTTGACGGGCATACTCGCCGGGATCATAGCCCAAAAGATGGACTCTTATGATGCGGCGGCGGTCGGTACTTATTTGCACGCGATTGCGGGAGAAATAGCGGCGCGGGAAAAAACTTCTTACGGGCTCATCGCTAGAGACCTGATCGAGTATTTGCCCAAAGCTTTTGAAGAGCTTATGGGACCGAATGATACTTTTGATACCACTCGATGAACCTCGGAATCCCAAGTTCCAAAGGGACGGCGGGATAGAAATTTAAAAGAGCCGCGCTTTTCTCTATGTCTGCGCAGGTCTCCTCAATTTCACCCGGCTGCATGGGCAGCATTTCTTTGATCGCCTTTTTCTTAAGATGCGTTTCGATGAGGCTGATCAGTTGCAAAAGTTCGACGGGGCGGTTATTTCCTAAGTTGAAAATCTCGCATTTCGCTCCCAAATCGATCGCCGCCGTGGTCCCTCGCACAATATCGTCGATGTAAGTGAAATCGCGTCGCATCCGCCCGGAATTGAACACTTGGATCGGCTGTCCGTTCGCGATTTGCTGGGTAAAGCGATAATAGGCCATATCGGGTCTGCCCCAAGGGCCGTAGACGGTGAAATAGCGAAGGCCTGTCACGGGCAGGCCATAAAGGTGATGATAGGCGTGGGCCATGGCTTCGTTGGCTTTTTTCGTCGCGCCATAAAGGTTCGCGGGCTGGTCGGTTTTGTCATCCACGGAAAACGGGTTTTTTTTGTTGAGCCCGTATACGGATGACGATGAGGCGTAGATGAGCTTGGTCGTTGGAAATCGGCGGCAAGCCTCGAGAACAGAGACGAAACCGTGCAAATTCGATGCGACATAATCGTCAGGTTCCGAGAGAGAATGGCGTATGCCGGCCTGCGCAGCCAGATGGACCACATGGGTGATACCGTGGCGCAAAAGCGCGAGCTGAAGCAAGTCTCGATCTCGAATATCCGCATGGAGCATCTCGATTTCTTTGGCTTGCAATTGGAGCTCCCGGTCGCGTTTGAGCTGGAAATCATAGTAGGAATTGAAATTGTCAAGACCGATGACGAAATCGCCGCGCTCCTTGAGATGGAGAGCGAGATGGTAGCCGATAAATCCGGCGGCGCCGGTAATTAGAATTCGTTTTCCCATAAAAAAATTTGTGATGTATGATACCTTACGTCCTATCTTAAACCTTCGTATCGTTAATTTGTATGAGATTTTTCCCTCTCGTTTTTTTGCTTGCCTTCGGCTGCAGCAGTCCCTACATGGGCAAGGATCTCTTTGGAGCGGATGAATTCGTGCTCGACTCGTACAAGATCCGCGAGGGAAAATTTTCGATTTTAGAGATGGAAGGGAAAGAACTGGGCGAGCTCGATGACTCGATGCTCGACGAGTACCAGGACAAAATCCATGAGGACGATGTCCTGCAGGTGGCGATTTATAATCCGAAGCGGAAAGATGTGGCAGATGCGGTGGAATATATCGGCAGCCGGATCGGATATCGGGTCGTCAACGGTCAAATTTCCCTGCCCGACCTGCCGCCAGTCACTGTCGCGGAACTGACTCTCGATGCAGCGAAGGAAAAGATCCAAGCGCTCTACCATGAACACATCCACGATACGGAGGTCTTCGTCGCCTACAAGGAGAGGATCATGAGGAAAGTGGAACTGGCAGGCCTTGTTGCGCTTCCCAGCGTTCCTGTGGACGGGAAAATCCGGCTGTTCGATGTGCTTTCCAAAGCCCGGATCCCTACAGAGGCGAACCTTTTCAAAAGCTACATCATTCGGGACGGGTGTTTTCTTCCGGTGGATATGAACAAGCTTATGAAAGAAGGGGACATGTCCCAAAACATCGTCGTGCGAGGAGGTGATAAAATCTACATCGCCGAGCCGTCCGCAGCGAGCTTGATGGTCATGGGAGAAGTGGGAAGAGAGCGGGTCGTCAATCTCCCATCCGGTTTTATGCCGCTTAGGCAGGCCTTGGCCGAATCGGGCGGCATTCCTTACACGGGGGATAAATCCTATATCCAGGTGATCCGAGGCAATGGGAAAATCTATACCTTGAGCTGGGAGCATGTAATCCATCTGCCGAACGACAGCCTTCTCCTAATGCCGGGCGATATCGTCTATGTCGCTGCTAAGCCAATCACCGAATGGAACCGGTTCATTTCGCAGCTTCTGCCCATCTTTGGGGGATTCGATGTGATCAGCAAACAAATGCAACTGTTCGTGCCATGAACCATCAGAAAAGGCCGCTTCACGATCCCCATGAGCGGATATTCACCTTATTTGATGTAAAGCAGCTTTACAAAAGCCAAAAGAAGAAAATTCTTAAGTCTTTCTTTTGGGGTGCTCTACTTGTGTTCGGTTTCATTTTGATCAAGTCTGCACCAAAATATCAAATCTCAGCGACTTTTAAAGAGTCTCGGCAGTCGAGCGAAGGAACAGGAGGCCTGGAAAAACTTCTGCTTGCAAATGGGAGCGCAGGCGCAACAGAGTCTCAAATAGCCACTTTGATCCAGTCCAATCAAGTGTTAAAACCTCTGGCCGAGCGGATGGGCACCCAAGCTAGGGTGCGGGAATGCGGTCTTTTGTCTCGGATCTATAAGAGAGTCAGGGACAATATCCTCTCCGAGAGGAGGCTTAGTTTAAGCGATGTCGATGGGTTCTCCTTCCGCAATGTTGTTTATGATGGGGAAAAAACTCTTCTCTATAGTCTCAGGTTTGAGGATCCTGAACATTTTTCTATTGGGTCTGGAAAAAAAACAATCGCTTCGGGATCGCTCGGCTCTTCCGTGCGTTTGCCTGAGGCAGAGCTAACGATTATCAAAGCTCCCAAAGGGCTTAAGGTCGGGACCTATTACTCTCTTTCTATTCAACCTTGGGCTCACGCAGTGCGAGCGATACGCTCCCAATTTCGGATCAGGTGCGCCAAAACGCAAAAATCGATCCATGAACTCCAATTTTTCCATAGGGACCGGTATTTTGGGACGGAGCTTTTGAACGTTTTGATGGAAGAATACCGGAAATATTTAAAGCGGGACCACGATCAAGTTGTCCATGAACAACTCGGCTATTTGCAGCAGAAACAAGAGGAAATATGCGCCAACATGTCCTCGGTTTTCGACGAATATACCGGATATTTGCAAACCAATCTCAGCCGATCGGGACAATTGGGCTTAACTCAAGAGATCGGAGGAATCACTAGAGAATGCAACGGGCTTGCCAATAAAATCTTTTCGATCGAATTGGAGCTGGATCGGTTAGCTCGAATGGAAGCGGATCAAAAAGCGTTCGTTCCAATGGATGATACTCCCTTTTCACGCGCTGCAAAAGAGGTTTTAAGCGCAATATCGGAGCTGAAACAGCAGCGCGATTTGATCGAATTGTCATTGCCATCTCAAAGCCGCGTTATAAGCGAGCTGAAGTATGAAAACAAAAAAGGGGAATTGAAGGAGGTTCAGGGCAAACTTTGCGCGATGAAGCGTCTTCTCGATGGGATTGAAAAGGGTGAGCCTTTATCTCAAGACCAATTATTCGATGGTGAAGAGTGGCTCGGGGCTTGGACTAGCCGCTTAACAACCGATCGAGGGGAAGACAGGAAAGAGCTGACTGAGTATCTCGAAAACGCCATGAGACTTCTTGCCATGGAAGTAAAAATGGCTCAAGAGCAAATCCATTACGCTCATGACACTGACACTCCTGCCGAGTTCAAGGGCATCGATTTAACGACGGCCCAGTCGCTTTTCTTAGAGTATTACAAAAAGCTCGATCAAATCGCCGAAAGGAATAGCCATTTTTCTCGCTTGAGTCTTGAAATTGAGAGAGGAGATTTCGAGCTCAGTTCTTTAAGTGCTGTTCTTTCAGACCCCTTGAGCCAGCGCCTCATTCAACAGGCAAGCGAGGTGGCTCTCAAATTGAAAGATGTTAAACATCATAGCGAAAAAGAAGGAAGCCGGTGGGCAGAGGAACTGTCGCTGCAAAAAAAAATCCTCAAAGAACATCTGGATCAACTTTTTAAAATCGAACAAGTGAAATCTGACCTCGTCCAAAACAGGATCGATGCGTTGCAGGCAATCAGACTCGGCTCCATTTCAGGGCAGATTTCCGTTTTGCAAGGGAAACTGACCGATTCCCTCAAAGAGCGAAAGCTCGCGCTTTTGAAAGAGAAAACAATTCTGGAAGAAAAAATGAGGCAAATTCTAAACGGCCTCACCGATATTCCCGAAAGGTGGCGAAGGGAGAAATGGCTGAACTTAAAGACCCAGATGGGGATCAAAATGGTTCAAGGGTTGACCGAACTTGTCGAATCAAAGACGATTAGCTCGCATCTCCATCATGTCGAATCGAAGCCTCTCGATATCGCGACCATTCCCACCATTCCCTGCTCCCCGAAGCTTTTGGTTAAAGCTTTTCTGGGCGCCTTACTGGCCGGATTCTCTGTCTTCTCCCGCGCCTTTCTACGGACGGTTTTGAAGGGGTTCCCCTCAACGAAAGAAAAACTTTGCGCTATGAGCTACCCGGTTCTCGGCGAGATCTCAACAGTTTGCGATGGGCCCGGGACGGAGCCTCGCGGGACGGATCTGGAAGCCCTCCGGCAAATATTTCTTTTCCTCGACAAAGAGCCTGAAAAGAACGTGGTTGGCCTGATCGAGGGTAAAGGCCCCGATTATTCTTTTGCGCTCGCAGAGCATTTTTCCCGCATGTCCTTGCGTCCGCTCGTCATCCGATGCGATTTCAACATGAAGTTCAGCCCGGAAGATCTGCCGGGGCTCTTGCAGGTTTGGAAAAAGGAGGTTGCCAGCCCGCCTCTCAAAAGAAAGCAGGGCTACGATCTTCTCACGTCTGGAGGATTCACGCCTTACGGGGCGGAAGTCATCCGGTCGCTGGCATTTCAAGACTCACTCGAAAAGTTTAAAAAAGAGTATGACTTTGTCCTGATGGTCTTTCGCTCGCCGCTGCACCTTGCGGACAGCTTGGCGCCTCTTTCCCTATGCGACCATGCGGTCGTCACCGTTTCTGGAGAGCCTACAGAGCAGTTGACACCGTTTATCGATTGGGCTTACCATGGAGACATGTGCCGTTTAGCCATTCTCACAGCGAGCTCTCCATGACAGGCAAGCGCAAAAAAATTCTTGTTGCAGGAGGAGCTGGATTCCTAGGCTCCCATCTATCTGAGAGGCTTTTGAAAGAAGGCAACGAGGTTCTCTGCGTCGATAATTTCTACACAGGCAGCCGCGATAATTTGCTCTCTTTAATGGATCATCCTCGTTTCGAAGTGATGCGCCACGACATCTGTTTCCCTTTGCATGTGGAGGTGGACGAGATCTATAACTTTGCCTGCCCGGCGTCTCCTTTCCACTACCAGCGCGATCCCATACAGACGGCCAAGACCAGCTTTCTCGGCGCTCTTCACCTCCTCGGATTGGCCAAGCGCCTCAAAATCAAAATCTTTCAAGCCTCTACGAGCGAAGTCTACGGCGACCCCCATGTCCATCCACAAACCGAAGGGTATTGGGGCCACGTCAATCCGATCGGCATCCGCTCTTGCTATGATGAAGGAAAGCGGTGCGCTGAAACTCTCTTCTTCGATTATCACCGCGTCCATGGCCTGCGCATTAAAGTCGCCCGCATCTTCAACACGTTCGGCCCAAGGATGCATCCGAAGGATGGCCGGGTCGTTTCCAACTTTATTGTCCAAGCCCTTCGCAATGAGCCTATCACCATATACGGAGAAGGCAAGCAAACCCGATCTTTCTGCTACGTAGATGACCTGATCGATGCAGCGATTCGGATCATGGATACGCCAGATAGCATCACAGGGCCTTTCAACATCGGGAACCCGACCGAGATGCCAGTCATCGATCTCGCGCGGCAAATTCTTGCCTTAACCGGCTCCTCTTCCAAAATCCAGTTTGTCCCTTTGCCATCCGACGACCCGAAACAGAGGCGGCCCGACATTCGGCATGTCAAGGAAGTTGTAGGTTGGGAGCCGAAGGTTCCTTTGCAAGACGGCCTCAAGGCGACCATCGATCATTTCAGGAGCATACTTGGCTCGTCTCGGGAAGCAAGCGTCCTTTTATAAGGGGATCGGTTTCATGGCCTTGTCGGCGACAGGCATGTCGCTGGTCGGCCTGTTCGGCAAATTCGGCATCCAAGATTTGACCCTCACCGCCCTCATGTTTTGGCGTTTTGTCTCCACGTCAACGCTTTTTTTCTTAGTTCTTTTGTTCCTTGGGCAGCTGAAAGGCTTTTTCGCGTTTCATCATCTGAAAATTCAAATGTTGCGAGCTTTTTTTGTCCTGCTGGCCCAATACTGTTTTTACTATTATCTATCTCGTAACAGCTTATTGAATGCCGCAGCGCTTCTCAATACCGGTCCCGTTTTCATTACCATCATTGAAGGGGGCATTTTACGCAAAAAAGTAGGGGTGTCGAGTTGGATCGGAGCTTTTGTCTCTTTTGCAGGCGCACTTTTGGTCCTGCAGCCAGATGCGGGGATTTTTTCTACCTTAAGCCTTATCGGCCTGCTTGCAGGCGTGAGCCAGGGGGCCTCTCAAGTGGTGTTCGGTTTGCAGACCAAAGAGGAGGAGAAGATCCATATCACCCTCATCCATCTTTTTTTCTTCTGCACGGCTTTAAGCCTTGTCCCTTTTCTTTTGTTCCATACGGGGATGCAATCGGATAAGAGCTTTAGTTCCTGGGATGTAGGCGTGATCCTTGCGTTGGGAGCCGCAACCATCTTCAGCCAAAGCTTTAGAGCGCAAGCTTATACTCAGGGAACTCCTTCCAGGTTAGCGCCCTTTCTTTATCTCGCCGTCCTGCTGGCCGGGGTCTATGATTGGGCCATTTTCGGCAGAGCGCCGAACCTTCTCGCGAGCCTTGGAGCCGCTCTCATCATTATCGGCGGCCTTTTAAAAATCTATCTGCGCAAAATTATCCTCGAAAGGAAAAGATGATCGTTCGAGAGTTATTTGATTTTTTCGTGTTTCTTTTTGATTTCGCGCCATTTGTTCACCATCTGCGTTGCCATGGGCGCGGCCTCTTTCCCCGCGTCGCCAAACCTTAGGAAGACCGCGACGGTAAGCTCGGGATGGTCATAGCGTATTTTCGTGGGATAATCGGGCGAAAAGGAAATCGCCCCGAACCAAATGTATTTCATCATTTGGGCCGCGCTGCCTGGATTGACATGTGCGCGGTAGAGAATTTCTGCCGTGCTGGTCTTGCCGATGACCTGATGCTGCAGGGCTGTATGAGCGGCTTGAAGCTCCCGGTTGAGCCGAAGAGACCGGATGATGGCCGACCTTGCGCTCCCTTTCAGGCCCCACAGGGTTCGGTCCATCCCCTCGTAAAGTTGCGCTTTGACATCGGCGGGGATAGGAATCTCCCTCCGCACAACGGTTTCGGAGATGCCGATTTCATGAACCGGCGCTTTGGCTTGGATCCCGGTAAATAAAGAAAACGGAATCCCAAGCGCCGTTAGCTCATGGCTGGCAAAGCCGTCTCTCTCCTCGAAGACCGAGAGCATTTCCCTGTCGGGCGCAAGGCCGGAGAGCATCTTCGTGATTTTCGGTTTGACCAATTTGCCTCCGTTGGCCAGCGCGCCCAGCATAACGGCTGTCTGCAGCGGGGTGCAAAGAAGGGTGTGCTGGCCGAACGCGAACGAATAGAGGCTGGTCCGGTTCGTCCTCAAATCCTTAGGCAAGAGGCCCGGCCTTTCTCCCGGCAGGTCCACCCCGCTTTTTTCTCCATACCCAAGCCGAGCCGCAGTCATTTTCAGATCCTCTGGATCTGACAAGAAATCGCCGGCCAAAATGGAGAAGTAGGGATTGCTCGTTTGTTCCAAAGCCCCCGCGACATCGATTTTCCCGATGTGCGGATTGCTGCTTCGGGGCAGGCGGCCTCCTTTGTACATGCGGGGATAAGGCGCTCCATTCAATCCGTAGGCGACCGCTTTCGGGCTCCTGCCCGCCTCATCGACGATGACAAGAGAATGGCCTTGCATCAACCCTTCGTAAGCGGTGACGAGCTTGAAAAGGGATCCTTGCGGCACATCCGACTGGAAAGCAAAAGAACGGAGATATCCGAAACCTCCTTGAGGGTAGAAGGACGCCGCAAGGCTCTTTTCATCGACAAGCTTCCGGTATTTGCCCAAGAGGGGGCGATCGAGCTCTCTGAAGGATCGGAAGGTGCGCAAGAATTCCAATGCGAGATCAGAGGTGAGCGCCTTGACTATGGCGAGCAGTTTCGGGTCGGAAAGACGCTCTTGAAGGATCGAGAGCCGGTTGGATCTCCAATAATCGGCGAAAAGCTCCTCTTCCTTTTGATCCAGGTAATCGAGATAGGGACGGGCATAGGTTTTCTTCTCTTTTTCTATTCTCCTTTTCTCGGCAAGAAACTCTTTTTGGTTCGATTCCCGCCACAGCCTGAATTCAGATTGGCGAAAGTGGCCGGCCGCCTCTTCTTTCACTTGGGTTTCCAATTTGATAAACGCTTGGCAAAGCTCTCGGTACTCGCTCAGCTTCATAGACCCGATTTTGGCGATCAAGTCATCGCTGAAGCGGGTGCTATCGAGAAGGGTGCGGCAAAGGTCGATGGCAAATAATTTATCCGGATTGGAGGGGATGGAGCTTAAGAGCAGGTCGAGGCGGCGCGCCGCTTTTAGGGCAATGGGGTCGAGGTTTTTTTGCGGGAGGCTTGAAAAAAGATCGTCCATGACCTCCGCAGCATCGCTTTGCCCCGAGAAATATCGGACTGTTTCGAAATCCTCCTGGACCTGGATCGCGAGGCTTAAGTGATCGCATTTTTGAAAAAAAGCCCTGAGCGCCCCGTCTTTCGGCAAGATCAAATCGAGATAAAGATCCCATGACAAGATCGTTTCGTCTTCGATGAACCGACGCCCGCCGAAACGCTCCTTGACGAGCGGCGCTCTGCCGTCCCAGATGGCTCCGATATACCGTTCATTTTCAAGCCAGCGAGAAACTTTCTGGTTCGAATGCTTGATAAAATCATTCGGATCGAAGCGGGGAAAGCTCGCCAAGGCCAACACTTCTCCGCTATTGGGGTCGAGGGCTACGATCGCGCCTCCTTTGATCCATGGCTGTTTGAGGGATTTTCGCTTCTTGTCGGTCGGATCCACGCCTAGGCTCCTTCCTTCCTGCTCCTTTTCGCTCACGGCTAAAAGCTCTTCGGCAAATTGCTGCAGTTCCGCTGAGATCGTCAGGACGACCTGCTGGCCAGGGACTGGCGCCGCGCCTCCCGGCAATTCGCGGACAAAACGGCCTTTCTGGTCGACCTCAAAAGTTTTTTTACCAAAGAAGCCCCTTAGCTCCTCTTCATATTGCGCCTCGATCCCGCTCTTTCCTACGGAGTCGTTGAGGGTGTATGCCTTCTCTTTCAATTCTTTGAGCCTCGCGCAGGCGGATTCGAAGGAGCTGTAGCCTTGAGGGAGGGCGCTTGCCAGCCCCTGTTCATGAGAGAGGACCGCTTCCTGCAGGATCGACAATTCTTCAACGATCTCCCCGTATTTTTTTTGGCTGATCGCCCCCATGGTCCCGAGGATGTGGGAGGCTGTTTTTTGGAGCGGATAAAACCTCTCCGCCGCCGTTTCGGCATGGATCCCCGGCCAATCTTTTTCAAGTCCTTTGAGCCGGTAGTGCTCCTCTTCAGTGAGCCTCGATTTGATGAGATACGGAGCGTGAGGAAAAAGCGATGCTTTCGAATGGATGAGGTCTTCGACCCTCTCGGGGGATAGATTGAGAGTCATTCCAAGAAGCTTGGAGAGAGAACGGATATACTCTCTTCTGGGGTAGACCCGAACCCGGCTGCCCCCTTCCTCTTGCCAACGGGAGAGGGGGGTTTGGGCGATCTGGCCGTAGTAGACGACCGCATTATAGCAAATCCTGTTCAGCGCTAGGGGGATCCCGAATCGGTCGCAGATCGTCCCTCGGTCAGCCCTCTCTATAACGGTTCTCGACTGTGGCTTTTGCGCCTCGATGAGCTTGGCTTCCCTCTGCACGACCCCAAGATGGAGTGCGCGCAGGCAGATCGCGAGGCATGCGGCGCAGATGACGGCTAGGATCCGGTTAATCTTGTCGGGCATACAAATGAGTATATAAAATTATCACTTCACTCCCAAGAGAGAGTTTTGAATGGGCTCTTCATGTTTCTCTTGGAAAAAAATAGAATTTTGAGGTAAAACTACTATTTTCGTTTTTGCCGATGCGCCTGTAGTTCAATGGTAGAACAGTAGCCTTCCAAGCTACGAGTGTCAGTTCGATTCTGTCCAGGCGCTTTGATAAAACGGCTAACATTATTTTTTTGAGAGGAAAAATTGGCTACCGCACAACAACAAAATTCTGGAGTGACGATCAAGGAGTTGCTCGAATCCGGAGCTCATTTCGGGCACCAGACCCATCGGTGGAATCCGAAGATGAAGCGTTTCATTTTCGAAGAACGGAATGGGATTTACATCATCGATCTTGCAAAAACCCTTCAGCAGATCCGCGCGGCGGCGCAAGTCGTGCGCGAAATGGTCGCCAAAAGGAAGCCCATCCTCTTCGTCGGAACGAAAAAGCAAGCAAAAGTGGTCGTTAAAGAAAGCGCCGAAGAGTGCGGCGAATTTTATGTATGCGAACGGTGGCTCGGAGGGGCTCTTACCAACCTTCAGACGATCCGGCAGTCGGTCAAAACGCTTGAGCGGATCGAAAAAAGGATCGCTTCGGGAGGCGAAGGGCTGACTAAAAAAGAAATATCCGTATTGAGCAAAGAACGGGTGAAGCTAGACCGGAACCTCGCGGGAATCCGTTCCATGCGCAAGCTGCCGGGTCTCCTCATCGTCGTCGACCCAAGCAAGGAGCATATCGCCGTCGCTGAAGCGAACACGCTTGGCATTCCGGTGATGGCGCTCGTCGATACGAACTGCGACCCGGATCCCATCGACTACGTGATCGCATGCAATGACGATGCTTTGAAGAGCATCAAAGTGATTCTCTCCGCGCTGACGCAGGCGGTGATCGATCAGAAAAATGACATGAATGTTCCTGTTGCGAAGGGCGATACCACGATTCCGCCATCTGAAGATGAAGACGAAGAAGATGAGGGAGAGGAAGAGGAGGAGTCTGACCAGCCATGATGAAAGAAATCACTCCGGATATGATCAAAGAACTTCGCGAGCGGACTGGCGTCGGCATGGGCAAGTGCAAAGAGGCTCTTGTCCTATCGCAAGGCGATATGGAAAAAGCGATCGACCATCTCCGTAAAGCGGGCATGGCCGCCGGCGTCAAGAAAGAGGGGCGCGAGACGAAAGAAGGTCTGATTTTGACCGGTGAAGACAAGCGCACTTTAGTTCTTGCTGAAGCGAATGCGGAAACCGATTTTGTCGCTCAGAACGACCGCTTCAAGCATTTTCTTCACGATGTCGTCAAACAAGCGTTGGAAGCGAAGCCGAAGTCGCTGGAGGATCTGATCCGGCAGCCCTACTATAAGGACCGCTCTATCACGATCGACCAATATCGGAACTTGGTCATCCAAGCCCTCGGAGAGAACATTCAGCTCCGCCGAGTCGAAGTGATCCACAGGCATCCCAATAGCTCTTACGGCATCTATTCTCACATGGGCGGTAAACTTGTGGTCGTCGTAGAAATAGAAGGCGCGCCCGATCAGGAAGGGATTGCGAAAGAAATCGCGATGCATGTCGCGGCCGAGAACCCAGATTTTCTCAAGCCTGAAGAAATTCCCGCCCACGTCCTTGCAAGGGAGGAGGAGATCGCCCGCGCGTCGGTCCAAGGCAAGCCTGCGAATGTCGTCGACAAGATCGTGGCCGGGAAGATCAAGGCTTTTACCGATCAGGCCTGTCTGGTTCATCAGAAATATGTAAAAGACAATTCTGTAACAGTGCAGCAGTTTCTAGACACTTGCGCAAAGAAGATCGGGAAGCCTCTATCGATCCGATGTTTTTGGCGCTGGAAAGTCGGTCAGTGAAGAATGGGCTCCGCCGCTTATAAGAGAATTTTGCTCAAACTTTCGGGCGAAGCTCTTATGGGCGAGCATAAATTCGGCGTCGATCCAGGCGCCTGCGAAAAAATCGCTGCCCAAGTCAAAGAGATTTGCTCTCTCGGCGTCCAAGTCGGTGTTGTGATCGGCGGGGGAAATATTTTTCGCGGGGTTGAGGCTGTAAAGTCTGGGATGGAACGGACGCCTGCGGACCACATCGGGATGCTGGCAACTTTGATCAACGGCATCGCCCTTCAGCAGGCGTTTGAGAAAGTTCATTGCGAAAGCCGCATCATGAGCGCGATCGCTTGCGATGTGATGGCCGAATCGTACTCTTGGAAAGACGCCCTCAAATACCTCGACAAGGGAATTGTTTTGATTTTTGTCGGCGGCACTGGCAATCCCTATTTTACCACTGATTCTGCCGCTGCGCTCCGAGCTCTTGAGATCAATGCAGAGATTCTCTTGAAGGCGACAAAAGTCGATGGGATTTACGACAAAGATCCCCATAAAAGCCCGGATGCAGTAAAATTCAAGCGGGTGAGTTACACCGAAGTATTGGCAAACCAGCTTCAGGTCATGGATCCTACGGCGATCGCCCTTTGCCGAGAAAACCGGACTCCGATCCGTGTTTTCAACGTCTTTGGCCCTCATGCCTTGAAGAGGGCTATTTGCGATGAAGGGGTAGGAACTCTTGTGGAGGGAGGATGAGCAGCGTAGAGAATCAAGTCAAAGCGGCCATGCAGGCAGCGCTTGAACATTTAAAAGCAGAGCTTAAAACGTTGCGAACGGGCCGTGCCAATGCGTCGATGCTCGACCGGATCCAAGTGGATGTCTACGGATCCAACGTGCCGATCAAATCTCTTGGCAGCATCACCGTGCCCGAAGCTCGACAGATCGTTGTGACTCCATTCGATCCTAGCAACATCAGTGCCATTGCGAAGGCGGTAGAAGCCGCGAACCTGGGCGTTCACCCTATCGCCGATGGCCGGGTCGTCCGCATACCGATTCCTCCGCCCGATGAGAATCTGCGAAAGCAAATTGCGAAGCAGTGCCGCGAATTTGGGGAAAAGTCGAAGGTTGCGATGAGGGAGGTGCGCCGCAAATTCAACGAGCTTGTGCGCAAGCAGAAGGCCGACGGCGCGATCCCCGAAGACCAGATGAAGAAATACGAGAAGCACATCCAAGAGCAGACTGATAAATACTGCAGGGATATCGACGCTGCTTGCGCCGAGAAAGAAAAGGAAATCATGACAATCTAGAGCTAACGCGCCGGGGGTAGGCCTCAGCAGTAGGTTCTTGTACAAAATGAGAGAGATAGGCTAAAATAGATCACGTTTTTCGCTGTCTGGCCCCGTCGTCTAGCCCGGT
>CAYTXY010000019.1:0-15547 GCA_964441355.1 uncultured bacterium | reverse complement strand
CCGCATGCCACCCATGCTTTGTTCCCTAGTCGAAACCTTGACACCCCCGCGTCGGCCACGATTGTTCATGCCCAAGGCGGGGACGTTAAGCAGCAATGGATTATACCCTTATTATACCTGGAAAGGGAATTCTTTGGAAGGGGGTGGGCGCAGTCTAGTAATAAAGGGATAAAGCTGTTAAAATCAGGGCTTTTTGAGAGGGGTTTATACTGCGACCGCTCAAAAAGTGTGAAAAATGCCAATGAAGCGGCGCAGATTTTTGTGTCTAGAACGAGGAGCGTGTTCATAGACACGATCCGAAGTGAAGACCAAAAATATTCTGCCAAGCTGAAGCCGGCAGATTCACATTTTTTGGGTGGGAGCAGTATATGTTCGAGTTCGATCAGGAAGAATCGTTTCCTCTTAGGGAAGAGCGGATCCTCCGCTTTTGGCAAGAGGGGAAATTGTTCGAAAAATCGATCGAAACAAGGAAGGGGGGGCCCCTCTTTTCCTTCTACGACGGCCCCCCCTTCGCAACAGGGCTTCCTCACTATGGGCATATCTTGGCTGGGACCTTAAAAGACGTCGTCCCAAGGTATAAGACCATGAAGGGCTTTTGCGTCCCCCGCAGGTTCGGGTGGGACTGCCATGGCCTTCCGATCGAGAACGAGATCGAAAAAGCCAAGGTCCTTTCGGGCTCCGCGTCGATCGAAGAGTTTGGCATCGCCAATTTCAATGAAGAGTGCCGAGGGATTGTCCTCCGCTATACGAGCGAATGGAAGAAAACGGTGAGCCGGATGGGGCGGTGGGTCGATTTCGACAACGCTTACCGGACGATGGACCTGCCCTTCATGGAGAGCGTCTGGTGGGTGTTTCAACAGCTCTATGACAAAGGCCTTGTCTATGAGGGATTTAAGGTGATGCCTTTTTCCATGAAACTGGGAACCCCCATCTCTAACTTCGAAGCGAACCTCAACTACAAAGAGGTTGACGATCCCTCGTTGACAGTGGCTTTCGAATGGGAGGGGGAGCCTGGGACCTATTTCCTCGCTTGGACAACGACGCCCTGGACGCTTCCTTCCAATTTGGCCCTGATGGTGGGGGGCGAGCATGATTATGTAAAAGTCCAGGATCCCGACTCGGGAAAAAAGTACGTTTTGGCCGCCGCCAGGCTCTCTCAGAATTTCAAAGGAGAGGTCGAAGTACTAGAGCGGTTCAAGGGGCTGGCTTTGGAAGGGAAGCGGTATAAGCCGCTCTTCCCCTTCTTTTCGGACCGGACAAATGCTTTCCGCGTCATTTTGGAAGAGGCGGTTTCTCTCGAAGATGGAACGGGGATCGTCCATGTAGCGCCGGCTTTTGGAGAAATCGACTTTTTCGCCTGCAAACGGGAGAATATCGACCTTGTCTGTCCGGTCGATGTCGACGGCCGTTTCACAGCGGAGATCCCTCCCTATGCGGGCCAGCTCGTCAAAGACGCCGATCCGTCCATCATCCGCGACCTGAAGAAACAGGGGGCCGTTTTGCGCCATGCGACGGTGCGCCATCGCTATCCATTCTGCTGGCGCTCCGACACTCCGCTGATCTACAAGGCGGTCAGCTCCTGGTTCGTTGCCGTGGAAAAGATCAAAGACAAACTCTTGGCCGCAAACGGACAGATCCATTGGGTTCCGGGCTTTATCAAAGAGGGCCGCTTCGGAAAATGGCTCGAAAACGCCCGCGACTGGGCGATCAGCCGGAACCGCTATTGGGGAACGCCGATCCCGCTTTGGAGAAACGACCGGGGCGATCTAAAAGCGTTGGGGAGCGTCGCTGAGCTGGAGAAATTGACGGGCGCGAAGATCACCGATCTGCACCGCCATTTCATCGACGATCTGACCTTCGTTGAAGATGGGCACATTTTCCGCCGCGTTCCCGAAGTTTTCGATTGCTGGTTCGAATCAGGCTCGATGCCTTATGCGCAAAACCATTTCCCGTTTGAACATAAAGAGCGTTTCGTAAAAAGCTTTCCGGCCGATTACATCGCCGAAGGGATCGACCAGACGAGGGCGTGGTTTTACACGCTCACCGTTCTGGCCGCTGCCCTTTTCGATAAACCAGCCTTTAAGAACGTCATCGTCAATGGAATCATTTTGGCTGAAGACGGCAACAAGATGTCGAAGCGGCTCAAGAACTATCCAGACCCAGAAATGGTGATCGGGAAGCTCGGCGCCGACGCGGTGCGCCTTTACATGCTGAATAGCCCTGCCGTCAAGGCTGAAGATCTCCGCTTTTCGGAAAAAGGCGTGGAGCAGACGCTCCGCCAGGTGTTGATTCCCTTTTGGAACTCCTTTGTCTTCCTTGCCACCTATGCAAAAATCTACAAATGGCGTCCCAAAACAATCCAAAAAAGACCGTCGGCTCTGATCGACCGTTGGATCTTGTCGCTCACTCAGAAGCTGATCGTGGAAGTGGAAGCTGGGCTGGAGGGTTATGAGCTCAATCGGGCGGTCGAGCCGCTCGTCGGTTTCATCGACCAGCTGACAAATTGGTATATCCGGCGCTGCCGCTCCCGGTTCTGGGCAGATGCCGATACGCCCGACCGGCAGGAGGCGTTCTCGACACTCTACACAGTCCTGCTTCAGCTTGCAAAAACGGCCGCCCCGATCATCCCTTTTATCAGCGAGGCGGTCTACTTGGAGCTCAAAGCCAATGGCATGCCCGAATCGGTCCACCTCTCTGATTTTCCGGCAGCCGACTCGGGCTTTCGCGACGAGGAACTGGAGAAAGAGGTGGCCGCCGCCCAAGTGGCGGTATCTCTTGGCCACGCGCTGAGGAAAGAGTATAAACTCAAAGTGCGCCAGCCCTTGGCAAAGGCCCATCTCATCACATCGAACGGAGAGCTTCTCTTTGCCCTCGAAAAACAAACCCAGCTCATTGCAGATGAGCTCAACGTAAAGAAGATCGAGCTCCATAGCGACGAGGCGAAATTCGTTCAGTGGCGCGCCTTGCCGAATTTTCCGGTCTTGGGTAAGAAAATCGGGAAACTGATGCCAGAGGCGAAAAAGGTGATCCAAGGGTTTGACCGCAAGCAGATCCAAACCCTCTCTTCGGGAAAGAATCTAAAAGTTGAGATCGGAGGGGAGATGGTCGAGCTCGAGCCGGGAGATCTCCAAATCGAGCGGCAGGTGAGAGAGGGGCTTGCAGCCGGAAATGCTGGGGATTTGACGGTCGCCCTCGATACCGCGGTCGATGAAGAGCTGCTGCGGGAGGGGCTAGCAAGAGAACTTGTCAACAAGATCAATACGATGCGCCGCGAAGGTGGGTTTGAAGTGACCGACCGGATCCGGATCCGGATCCAGACGAGCCCCCGCGTCGAGGAGTGTTTCGCTCTCTACAAGAACTACATCGTAGGCGAGGTGTTGGCGGTAGAGGTACAATTCGGCCCGTGCGAAGGAACCGCTTGGGATCTCAATGGCGAAGAAACCGTGATCCATCTGGAAAAGGCGTGAAAACAAATATTGACTAATATTGTTTTGTAGTAATTAATTTAGATAGATTTTCTGTTCTTTGTTTTATATAATTCATTCAAATGAATTATATAGATTATCTCCGCCACGCTCTTTATTTGCCGGATACATATTACCGCCGGTATGATTTAGATTTAGGGTCGGCGCCTGAAACGGTGCAACGGATCGCGCTCGCGTCCTTGCCCTTCGTGGCCCTTTATCGTCCGGCTGGGTTTGCTCTTTCTCTCGGGATGAATGGAGCGCGCACCCTCACTCATTTGCAAAATGCGCTCCTTAGCCAAGACCGAAGGGATTGGAAGGGATGCGCCGCCGAGACGGGGCAAGCCGCAATAGCTGCCCTCTCTTTGGCTGCCGCGGTCTCTACGCAAGCGGCGGCGCTTTTCATCACGACGGGATGGGACACTCTCCATGGAGCGGGCGCTTCTTGCCAATCTCTATGGAAAGGGGAGTATTCGAGAGCGCTCGAGGAGGTTCTTCAAGCTTTTACTTCGGCTGCTTACTTAAGCTTCATGGCGACGGGAGCCCTCGAGGCGATGGTCGCCTTTGCCCTTTTCCAAGGAACGGTCTCTCTTTACCAGGCCCGCCATGAGATAGCCCAGGGCCGCTATCTCGAAGGGTGCGCGAAGATCGCGATGGGCGCCATTCGGTTACGTCAGGCGGGCCGATATGTGCAAGCGATCCAGCAGCGAGACGCCTACATGGAAATGGAGCGTGTTCGAACCCTTTTCTTGAAAATCCTGCGCGGGCGCGCGGCCGGCCATCTCTTGCGGCATCCTCTTTCTTCTTTGAAAGAAAGCATCGAAACGAAAGAGGTGGTGCTGGAGGACGCGTTAGGAAACGAGGTTCGCTTTGGCGCCCATTTTCATGGCAAAGGCGGCTCTCTTGTCAAAGGGGAAAACCTTGCGTTTCGAACCAAGATCATCGATGGGAAAAAAGTAACCGAGCTCGATTTCAAGGTCAACCACGCCTTCCGAGGGGCGATCGATCAGTCGCTGCAAGAGCTTAAGTCGATAAAGCCGAAGGAAATGCAGGAAATTCTTAAGATTGCCGGCTCTCACGCCGAGGGGATTGAGATCGCGTCGGGCTCATTCTTCTCCGGCCCCGATGCAGGATTTGTTTTCGGGCTCCAGGGCGGGGCGCACAAAATCAAAATCGACGGACTTGGCACGATTTTGATCGGCTCGTCATCCGATCAGCCGAGCCTCTATGACCGAGTCGTCGTTCGTCTCGATGCAAACCAGACCCTTTTTGAGCTTCACGAGATGCTGTCGCTTCTCGATCTCGACCGGGCGCTATGCCTTTCGACCGAAGAGGATATTGCGCGGCTCAAGATGGGCCATCTTTTCCGCACTTTTTTTCCGAGAGAAGCGACCCCGTTCGAGAGGAAAGAAGAATTTTTCTCGATGCCCCTCGATCAATTGAAGGCGAAGATGATCGAAAAAGCCCCTGAGATGCAGGGCGTCTTCGATACCTATTTCGAAAGGATGCAAGAAGAGCACCTATTCGATGGCAGGGTTCGCTACCGGATCGTGGGACTCGCTGACGCGGCTCGGGACAAGGGGGCAATGGCTCTTACGGCAGCCATCACGGGAACTCAGCACGATCATGAACTCTTCAAAAGAGTCGCTTCGATGATCCGGACGGGGATGATTGGCACTGAGGTGAAGGAAGCGAATGATTTCGGCAATCATGGGTTGGGAGGCTCCGGCGTTGATTATTGGTCGGGAGGAGCGGATAGCGTCTTTACACAGCTTCTTACAGAAAAAAACTGCACGGATCAAATGCCGTTCCACCAACTCAACTATCAAAGCAAAGTGCGGCTTCTCATTTCTCTTGACGCCCTGGAAACGGGTACCTATCAGTATCATACCGACAGCTTTGGGAATCGGGTCTATCCTTCTCCCGAATGGGGATGGCATGGATGGTGGCACTACAAGGAACATTATGGACAGCGCGATGGGATCTTGGAATTCATCCAAAAGGAGCAAGCAGCCCCTACTGTTAACAGCGGGCACGAAGTGATGCTGAAAGAACGAATCGCCCCTTCTTTTTTCACCGGGCTTGTTGTCCAAGACGAAGAAACGAAAACCGGCCTTGTCGACTACCTCCGCGCCTCTGGACTCATCCAAAACGATTCCATCCTGAACGCCCCCGTCGACCGATTCATTCGCGTCGGCACCAAAGTCACGAGCGAGCTCATCGCTCCATAGCGCAAGGAGTGTTGATCTTACGAGGAAAACAATAACAGGATGGCAGGATGGACAGGATAAAGAAATGGAACTTACTCAGAGACTTCATTGCACAGAGCTTGTGACCGAGGAGAACTTTGCCTTTTTACTACAATTTCTCGCAGAAGAAATGTCCTAAACTACCCATCCTGCCATCCTGCCATCCTGTTATTTTTCTGTTCCTTGAGATGCCAGCGATCCATTTCTCACAGCCTCTTAGTCAAATTTGAAGGGCTTTTGGAGCCGGCGCCGTAAGTAGTAGGAAGCGCCGAACCCGATAGCAATCGCTCCGCCGACAACGAACAAGTTCGGGAACGTGAGATGCGGGAAGGGCGGCTGGGCCAAGCGTCCCCAGCGCGATCCAGGAGGCCAGAATAAGAAACTAGGACCGCCGCGGATATTTTCTTCGGGGACGAAGCCGAACATGCGGCTATCGGCGCTCATGGCATGGTTGTCGCCGAGAGCAAGATACATTTTATCAGGAATGACAAGCCCAAACTTCCGGATGAAGTCCGCATCGATTTTTCCATCGCTGGTCATTGGAGGCCCCGCATCGTCAAAAGGAAAATAGGGGCGGACCGAGGTGGACATCGATTGTTTCTGATACTCTCTTTTGAGAAACAGGGTCATCTCAGGATCTTCCGAGCGGACAATCGGAGAGCCAAGGAGATAAAGGTCGTGGTTGCGGAAGTAGGCATAGCGGGAAGGATGGATACGCCTGCTCTCAGAAGGATTGTAAAAGTTGACAAATTCAATACCTAGATTGTAGAGAAGCTGAACGCGTTCGGGATCGTTTCGGTAGAGCGGATGGTCCGCGGAAAGTTCTGATGTTGCCCCTCCCCAAAGAACTTTGTAGGCTTTGCCATTTTGGATTTCATAGGTTCCGTCGGGAACATCGGGCAGATGCGGCAAATAGGACAGGCGAGAGGGATCCTTGATATTCATCCCGTAGCGGTAGGCGGCTCCCTTTTCCACGATAAAACGACAAGTCGTGAGATGGCGGGAAATCTCTTTGACGTGTTCTTGGGTCAAGGCCATCAGCGATGTGTGAGTTCCGAAATCGGGCCTTAAGCGGTTGTTCTCATCTCGGATCATACTCCCGTTTCGAAAGTTCGGGTGATGAGTCAGCTCTAGAAAAAGGATCCCTTTGCCAATGTCTTGGGTAGATCCTGGATAAAATTTCTCAGCCTGTTCCGGTGTGAGAAGGCGCGCCATGGCGTAATTTTTAAATCCCCAAAGATCGCTGTAGTTTGCCAGGGAGACGTTCCGCCCTGGCCGAGGTAGCATTTCCCCAGAAACGACCGCTCCAATCTGATTGTAGGAGAGCTTGGCGACTGGGATGTTCATCTGAGAGAAAGTGGCATTCGTGAAAATGCCTTGTTTCAAACCAGACGTTTCCACTTTGCCATCGAACCGGATAAAAGGGATGTGTTCGAGGGAGTGCATCCAATCGGGGTTGCGCAGGGCGGTGATCTCTTTTCCTTGAGCGTTGACGCCGTAAATCTGGCCCCCGTAAAAGTAAAGGGCGTCTCCCGGTTTTCCCATCAGCCGTTTGACGAACAATTTTTTCCCAGGAAAAAGATAGAAATAGGTCGTGTCCCCATCGGCGATATCCATGTTTTCCCCGGAGAAGACGAAAATGCCGCCCCTCTGGACCAGGGTTGGATCGAAGTAAAAATGGGCGGGGCGCAAAGGGACGTTGATGCCGTAATCGGTCTTGGTCACCACAAGGAAATCGCCCTCTTTCAATGTGGGGCGCATGGAACCTGTGGGAATGGTGTAGGGTTCAAACCACATGGTCCGGATCGCCACTGCGACGAGGAGCGCAAAGCCAATCGCGCCGATGAAATCCCTCGTTTTATCCCAGGCGGTTCTCGGCATGAGGCGTCTTGCTGTTTTTGAGAGCTGCTCTCCGATCTGCGCGGCAATCGCCGCATCCTTTTGGAGAATGGCCGTCTGAAGGCTTGTCAGGTGCGATTGGAGTCGCTCTTTCGACGCGGGATCAAGGGCTTTCGATTTCTTCCGATAAAGGCGGTAGTGCTGCCTTAGCACCCGCTTCATCTTGTTCAATGTGTAGAGGGAGGTAACTTTTTTTACGACCATGCAGACAAGGATAATGGAACTATTGGTAAAGGACAAGGTGAAAAATCATGAGTAAATATTTCTTTGCATGTTTTTTAAGAAATTGAATACGAAGATTTTATGGCGAAAGACCGTGAGGGATACAAAAATCGGAATATGGCAAGGCTGCGGACACTTGCAAAAGAGCGGGGGTTCGCTCTTTTGCTAGGGAAGCAGGCGGGACACAAATTCAGTGGCTGCCCGACGCCGCCACCGGGGTCCCCAAAAACGCATCGTTTTTGGGGTATGGCGCCGCCAGAACCGATTTTTCAATCACGAGCGGTCGAAGTTCCAGGCGAAAGACTTGGTTGTTTCGGTATAGGATTCACTGTGGCCAGTTGGGACGATGAGCCAGGTATACCGATGGTCGGCCTTGAGGACGCAATTCAATTCTTCCTCGGGGATTTCGATCGTGTGGATGTCTTCCTTTCCAAGGGTGAGGGTATGGTTGATCGGATAGAGCTCTTTTTCACGGCTTGTGACATCGATTGCGAAAAGATCGAAATGACGGAAATATTTTGGGCTTTTCAAAGAAAGCCTTAGACCGTTTTTGACCTTTTGAGGCTCTCCGACAAACTGAGGGGTCCTTTTGGGGAATTTGCGATAGGGGGAAGGAAAATTTTTCCCCGTGTCGATCGTCCGGAGAGCCACGTTGGCGTGGGCCGTCTCGACCTGGATCCAAAAGGGGAGAGGGAATTTTCCTTCGCGGTCGAAGTAAAGGATGACCCTATTGCCGGAAAGAGGAGACGCGTCGAGCGGCCAGGTGGTCTCATAGACATCGAAACGGACCCCTTCTTGTTTTTTTCCTTCAAAAAGGGCAGGCGGCTCCCAGATTTTTCGGGTATCGATGTCTCCTTGCGGCGGCGGCGGTCCGATCTTGCGCCTTTTCTCTTTGGGGACTGGGTCAAGAGGCAGGTTCAGCAGGGTGGCCAAGAGGCTTTCCTGGGAAGAGAGCTGAACCCAGGAAGCTCGCGTAAAGGAATAGCATTCAAGGATCTCTCCATTCAAGCGGTCGAGTTCGATCATCGACCAAGAGGTATGTCCCGGAGCTTTTGCTTTGATCCACTCGCTCCATGAAGCAGGCCGTTCTCTAAGGTTTTCTGATGGGATGCTCACTTCTTCGAGAACTAGGGTCGCGGGGGTGACAGTGCGGATCGATAAGACGGTGATCACTTTGCCACCTTCGACCACGAGGTAGTCGCCAGAGGAGGCTCGGCAGATCCTATCTTGTAAAGGGGACCCGAAAAGGGAGCCCAAGGCCAAAATGGACCAGGCGATTAAACTTCGTAACATACTCATCTAGTGTAATTGACTCTCATTTTAATTGCCAAGAGGAAGGGGATAAGATATAGGAAAAACTAGAAATAAAATTTACCTTTGCAGCGAATGAAGCGGACATTTTCAATCACCTTGATCCTTTTTATTTTCGTTTGGGCCTTTGCCGCGCTGGACAGCATCGGCCAAAGGAGGGTCAAGCCGGCATCCCTTGGCATCCAAGTCCTTGCAGATTCGCTAGAGGTCCAATTCCTTGCGGAGAACCCGGCAATCGCAGCGCAAGTAGAAGAAATCGACCGTCAGATTTCAAAACTGGAAGGGATGAAAAGAGGATTTGAGGCAAGGGCGCTCCGCCATGATGACTATGCTCAGCGGCTTCAGTTCGAGGACCGTGCGGTGCTGGAGACAAGGCGGCATCTTGAACTGGCAGATGAAAACCGGGCCAAAGCCGCTCGAGTCCAGCAAGAGATCGACCGGCTCCAGATTGAAAGACGCAAACTCCTGAAGTTCGGATGAGTCAAGACGAACGCTCTCCCTTCCAAAGCGGCTCGCTCGCCCTTCTCACCGATCTCTATCAATTGACCATGGTTTATGGCTATTGGAAGGCGGGCCTATCGGACAAGCAGGCCGTCTTTCATCTCAACTTTCGCAGGTGGCCCTTTAAGGGAGGCTTCGCGATCGCGGCCGGGTTAAAGACCGCCGTCGACTTTCTCCTGAATTTCAAATTTTCCAAAAGCGATCTCGATTATTTAGCGTCTTTGCAAGACGAAGACGGGGATCCCTTATTCGAGAAAGATTTTTTGCGCTTTCTATCCTCCTTTAGCTTCGCTTGCGATTTTGACGCGGTGCCCGAAGGGACCCTTGTCTTCCCTTACGAGCCGCTGATCCGGGTCAAAGGGCCGATCTGGCAAGCGCAGCTTCTCGAGAGCCCGATGCTCAACTACATCAATTTTCAAACCTTGATCGCAACGAAAGCGGCGCGTATCTGCATGGCGGCGCGGCCTGATCCCGTTATTGAATTCGGAATGCGGCGGGCGCAAGGCCCTGATGGAGCGATTTCAGCCAGCCGCGCTGCCTACATCGGCGGCTGCGCAGCAACCTCCGATGTGATCGCAGGAAAGCTCTTCGGCATTCCGGTGAAGGGAACCCACGCCCATAGCTGGGTTATGGCTTTCGATGAAGAAAAAGCGGCCTTCGAGATGTTCGCCGAAATCATGCCCAAAGGGTGTGTGATGCTGATCGATACCTATGATTCGGTGGAAGGGACGAAGCGGGCGGTCGAAGTGGGCCGGGAAATGAGAAAGAGGGGATCGGATCTTTTTGGTGTGCGGCTGGATTCTGGGGATTTGGCCCGTTTAAGCATCGAGGTCAGAAAGATCTTGGATCGAGAAGGGTTTACCGAGACGGCCATCATGGCCAGCAATGAACTGGACGAATACCTGATCCGCGACCTGAAGCAGCAGGGTGCGAAAATCACGATCTGGGGCGTCGGGACCCATCTTGTCACAGGAAATCAGCAGCCTGCTCTCGACGGGGTCTACAAGCTATCGGCGATCCAAAATGCAAAGGGGGAGTGGGTTCCAAAAATCAAACTTTCTGAGCAAACCGCAAAAGCGACAAATCCTGGGATTTTGCAAATCCGCCGGTTTTTCGATGGCAAGTTCTATGTCGGCGACGGCATCTTCGACGAGCTGACTCGGATTGAGGAGGCATTTCAGATCGTCGATATCCTCGATCCGAACAACGAGCGAAAATTTTCCGACGCAGTCCATCACGAGGATCTGCTCGTGCCCATTTTCAGAAAAGGAAAATTAGTGTATGATTTTCCTTCCCTTCCAGAAATCCAAAGGCGCGCACGGGTTGAATTATCGCGGCTTCCACCAAATATGGAGCGGCTTGTAAATCCGCAGCCCTATTTTGCCGGCCTCGAGAAGGGACTGTATCGCAAAAAACTCGAATTGATCCGAAAGTTGAGAGGTGATCGTTGACACCAAAAAAAGATTCGAAGACTTTAGTCGTCACTGATGTGCAACGGGACTTCATGCCTGGCGGCGCCCTTGGCATCAGCGGAGCGAATTTCATCATCGCTACGATCAATCATCTCATCCCTAAATTCGACCATGTCGTGGCCGTGCGCGATTGGCATCCCTCGGGACATGTCAGTTTCGCATCGACCCATGGGAAACGGGTTGGGGAGACGGTTCAAATCGGCAACGTAGAACAGATTCTCTGGCCGGACCATTGCATTCAAGAGTCGCGCGGGGCGCAGCTCGCTGACGGGCTTCAGACCGAGAGGATCGAAGCGATCTTCGATAAAGGAACCGATCCCTCGATCGATAGCTACAGTGCTTTTTTCGACACAAACCGCCACCGCTCAACGGGACTTGCCGATTTTCTGAAAAGTCACAAGCTCAAAGATCTTTATTTCGTCGGCGTTGCGACCGATTATTGCATCCTCTATTCAGTCTTGGACGCCCTGGAACTAGGTTTCAAGGTTACGGTCATCCTCGACGCTTGCCGAGCGATCAACAGGCGGCTCGGGGACGAAACCAAAGCCATCGATGCGATGAAAGCCAAAGGCGCCAAAATCTCCGCCTCCGAAATTTTCCTGAAGTGACCAACTCCTGCAAATTTCTTCTTCGCAGGACCCCGAGACGGAGGGGAAGGGATTAGATTTAATCCAAAACCGTCTCTCTCGCGTATTGCATGAATGATCGGTTCATCCATTTGACTTTTTACTACACCATTCTTCAAGACCTGGGAGAACAAGCTTTTCCTTCTTGTTATGCATAATGTTTGGGAACTCCAGGTATTTTCCCCGGGTCCTTACAGTATAAAAAGCCCCAGGTACCCCTTTTACTTTAAATTGGACTGAACATTCATGGTAATAGCGCCAGTGCTCGTTCTTCTCAAAGAAAGGTCCGCCATCAAGCGTTAAAGAAACGGTGGGGCCAGATTCTACAACAATTTGATCTAGCGACAGTCCAGGAAATAGCTCTGGAGCGCGTTGCAAAGAATGAAAGATCGCTTCTTTGGCTGCAGGAATGACGAAGTCTGGGGCAGGAATCCTGTAAAAATTGGAATCACCGGTAGAAGAGAAATAGGAGTCGCCAAGAACAGATTTATCTAGGTCATGCACGAGGTAAAGGTAGTTTCCCGCTCGAAACTGGATCGGATACCATGTGCGCCACCATTCGCTAGTAAAGCCTGAATAATCTAATTCCAGTTGCTCCAGCTGGAGATTAGGAACCACGGGTTGCCAATATTGGAATACTTTCTTCCTGGCCGCCTCGATGATAGCGGGAGAAAGATGCTCATCGGCAAGACAATGAATCTCTGCAGATGCGATTGGTTTTGGTGAGCTTGAGCCAGGGGCATCTAACGATTGAAGGTTGGCTTGAACAAACGAATTATGTTGCATCATACGCATCACAGCCCGATTTCCTGATTTATCTGAAGCGTTCGTCTGGGCTTCTGCTTTAATAGCAATGGGGTTGTTAAATGAGTTTATAGATGAACTGATGTTTCGTTTATTTCTTGAAGTTCCATAGTTCTCTCTCTTTTATTTTTTTAATCTGTGTTTATTCTACAATTGGTAGATTAATAAACGCAACTTAAATTAAATAATATAATTTTAATTTATTTTTTTATAATAGGGAGGGCCTAAATTTTTGCGAATTTGCCGAACTTGGGTTCGGCGAGGGAGATCAGGTCTTTGGAGTTCATGACGATCGATTCGGTGGGCAGTCCGCAATTGAACGCGACTTGGGCGTGGAGAGGAACCTGTTCGTCGAAGTAGTTATCGAGATTCAAGAGATTCCCGAAGGGGGGGACCCCTCCGACAATCAGTCCAAACCGCTCCTGGATCACGGCAGGATCCTCGAACTCGCATTTTTCTCCGACGATCTCCGAGGCGGCCTTGATGTCGAGCTTAAGGTGTGAAGGGATGTTGAACTGATAGTTTCTCTTCGATTGTTTGCCGCGTAGGATGAGAGATTTGACCCCTTCTTCCATCTGCGTTCCGCGGACCCTGGCTGAATCTTGGGACGTTGGGGTCGGCTCGTGGCTTGTGTGTCTAAATGAGATTCCCTTATCGCGGCATCTCCGGATGATTTCGTTGCGGATGTTTTCTCCGCCAAAGAAGATGTGGGCCTTGATCCGGTTGCCGGCGATCCGTTTCGTGTCCGAGGGGAAAAGGCTTGCTTCCCTGATATTTTTTAACTTGAGAAGCGTCATGGTCAGCCGCTCCAACCCCATGCCGAAGCCTCCATGAGGAGGCATCCCATATTTGAAAATGCTCAAATAGTCTTCAAAGTTCGACGGGTTCATTTCCTTGGAGCGGATCCCCTCGAGCATCGACTCGTAGGTATTACGCCTCTCTCCGCCGGAGGTGATTTCCGTCCCATTGCAAAGAAGGTCGAAGGTGTTGGTCAGTTTGGGGTTGGCCTCATTCGGAAAAGCGTAAAAAGGGCGTTTGGCGGTAGACCAGTCGGTCACGAACACTAAGTCGGTGCCGGTTGTTTCAGAGGCCCAAAGGCAAAGTTCCCGCTCAGCGGCGGGGCTGAGGTCTGGTTCCTGACGTTCGTCCTTGCCAGTCCGTTCGAAATAGAGCTGTTGGGCTTCGGCGAAGGTGAGACGAGGAAAAGGGACGTCTGCGGGTGCCTGGACGATCGATCCTTTCAGGGCTTCGATTTCCGCTTTTGCATGGCGGTGGAGATATTGAAGGATGAATTTAATGCACCCTTCCTGGACGTCGAGGATCTCATGCCAGTGGTTGAAAAATCCCATCTCGAACTCTAGCTGCTTTCCTTCGGAAATATGGCGCGTTGTATGCGAGGGCTCGGCGCGGAAAAAGGGCATCAGGGCAAATACCCGTTCGTTGACGCCGACCATGATCTGCTTATAGAGCTGGCTGCTTTGAGCCAGCGTAGCGGTGTAGCCGAAATAATCGACGTTGAAAAATTCGGCGCCGCCCTCGGAAGAGGCGCCGATGATGTTCGGGGCGAAGTATTCGCTGGCCTGGACCGTGTCATGCATATATAGGCGATAGGCATGGGCGATTTCGGCTTGGATTTTGAAAACGGCTTGGAGCTCGCGGTTTCTTAAGGCGATCGGCCGATGGTCGAGGATGAACTCGAGATCGTTGTGGAGCTCCGGTCTATAGTACTCGATCGGTGGGATATCCCGGATGGGATTTTCTACCGTGATCTTCGGATCGAGGATTTCCACTTTATAGGCCGACTGGGATTCGGCTGCCCGGCCTATGATCGAAAGGATCGAGCCAGGCTGGAGGGCCGCTATTTTTGCAAGCTCCTCTTTATTTTCGATGACGACTTGCGAAAGGCCGCTCCGGTCGCGCAAAAGGAGAAAAGAAATTTTGCCGAGGGAGCGGAGGTTGTTCAACCATCCCCGGATGAGGACTTTTTGGCCGATGCAATTCGAAAGCTCGCGGGCTAATATTCGCTGCATGCTCATACTCTTACCGATGGGCGTGGTGTCCAGCTTCGAGAACGGCGCGGTGGCTCAATTTGATCTGTCCCCGGTCGTTCACATCCAGCACTTTCACATCGATCTGATCCCCTTCGCGGAACGGGGCGTCATGGATGTTCTGCAGCCGCTGCTGAGAGATTTCCGAAATATGGCAAAGCCCTTCTTTGCCGAAAATCTCGACGAAGTAGCCGAACGGCATGATCGATGTGATCCTTCCGTTGTAGATCTTGCCGATCTCCACCTCTGCCGTGAGATTGTGGATGATTTGCTTGGCCCGAGCCATGGCTGCCGCGCTGTTGGAGGCAATGCTGATCAAGCCGCTGTCATTGATGTCGATCTGAGCGCCAGTCTCTTCGATGATCGCGCGGATCTGTTTGCCCCCGGGGCCGATGACAGTGCCGATCTTGCTTGGCTTGATCTGGATCGTTTCAATGCGGGGAGCGTGGGAGGACATTTCCTCTTTCGGCTTGGGGCAGACGGCGAGCATCTTGCCGAGGATATGGGTGCGGCCCTCTTTTGCTTGGGCCAGCGCGGCTTGCATAATGGCATGCGTGATCCCTTCCACTTTGATATCCATTTGGAAGGCGCTGATCCCATGCTCGTCGCCAGTGATCTTGAAGTCCATATCCCCCAAGGCATCTTCAGCTCCCAGGATGTCGGAGAGGATCGCATGCCGCCCTTCTTCGAGAACAAGGCCCATCGCGATGCCCGATACGGGACGACGGATGGGGACGCCTGCATCCATCATCGCAAGGCAGCCGCCGCAGACCGAGGCCATCGAAGAAGAACCGTTCGATTCGGTGATGTTCGACTCGATGCGGATGACGTAAGGGAATGTCTCCTGTTTAGGAAGGATGGAGGCGAGCGCCCGTTCGGCGAGCTTGCCGTGGCCGATTTCTCTTCGCCCCGGAGCTCCCATGCGGCCGACTTCTCCGACAGAAAACGGTG
>CAYTXY010000018.1:0-15790 GCA_964441355.1 uncultured bacterium | reverse complement strand
CTGATTTTACTGGCAAGACCTCTGACCTGGCTCATGAGCTGCGACTGCAACTTCTGATAATTCTTAATTAAAGTAGTAAATGATAGAGTTACGCCTGCTTTCATTTTTGGATTGTCCTCTTGTTATTTTCCGGCTTTTTTTAAAACTTTCTGTAATGCGGCATAGCCGTGAAGGAGGATGCCGAGCCGGTCGAAATCTTTTTCGTTCGCACCTTCTCTGAGCAGCTTTTTGATTTCCGCCATCCGTTTTTCCGCTTTTGCGAGAAGCTCTTTCAAATGCTGCGGTTCATCTTTGATTCTCCTTTCGAGATCAAAAGCGAATTTCTCCCGTCTTTCCTTCTCTTCCAATCCGTACATACACTTCTCCTTTTCACCGGGTGTAGTTGATTTTATATTTTATTCCTTCTTTTTCAAGTAGAATCGTCGTCTCGTCGATTTCAGTAATCTCCATTCCGCTCACTTGATTGCCAATCGTATAAATTTTTCCATTGAGAATGGCGCTGAACCCTTTCTCTTCATGTTGAGAGTTTCCCGTTACTTGAAATTGTCCTGAGATATCAATCGCAGCCTGGTTTGGAGTTGTGGCGACTGCGAAATTCTTGACCCCGCTCACTCCTTTGACTTTATCGATCTCTTTGAGGAGCTCTTGAAACTGGCTGCCCATCTTGTCGCTATAATTTCCAGCCAGCACCACCTCGCCGTTCGCATATTGGAAGGTGAGGGCGCCGAAACCTTTCGAAATAAGGAGCCCTTGTAGTTGGGCGTTCAGATTTTCCCCGACGACGACTTCGTTTTCCAGCCGGTCGAGATAAGGGAAGTTGACGGCGAGGTATTCGGCAAGCAGCGATGCGGTGTTATTGGTATCAATATAGCCGGTGGCGATGAATTTTCCCGCTTGGGGAGATTGGATGGCGACGCCGCGAAATTCTGGGTTGCCGCTCAAGATATCGTTCATCATCTTGTCGACATATTCATCGATGACCACATTGTCTTCCGTCGTTGTCACGAAATTGATCTCGCTAATCCGGAAGCGCATCTCTTGCGCCTCGACAGCTGTCAGCACATGCCCTACAAGGAAAAGTTTTCCGCTGGCCGGGTTGAAAGAGAATTGAACCCCTTCGAATTTTGCGAGCGCTTTTTGGATCCGCGAGACGGGTTCCTTGTGGACAACTTCGACCTGATTGGATTTGAAAAGGGAAAAGAAACTCAAGAAAACGATGAGGAAGATCGCGGCAAACGCGGCGGCGCCGACCAGATACTTCGTCGGGATCGGCTCTTTTTTCCAATCCCTCTTTTCCTCTGCCACAATCTCGCCGGGAGCCTCTGCCAAAGGAGGAGCTTCTGCTTTCGGCGCCTCGTAAGCAGGGACCATCGGCGAATAAATGGTCTCTTGGGGCGCTTCCCTGTCGATGATCAAAAAGATCGTCGTCCCCAACGCGACCATGTCTTGCGTCGTGATGGGCTTCTTTTCGGTGATGGGCACTCCATTGACGACGGTGCCATTTTTAGAGCCGAGATCTTCGATCTCCATCGCGCCGTCTTGGCTTAGCGACAGGCGCGCGTGGTTGCGCGAGACGCTTAAATCTTGAAAGACGATGTCGCAGGAATCGGGGTCTTTGCCGAGAGTATAGGTCCTCCCTTTTTCCATTCCGATTTCGGCTCCCGCATTCGGGCCCGAGATCACTTTCAATAGGAAAGGCATTTCTGTGAGAAGATTGAAGGGCAGCGGCTCAACCCCTTCGTTCGTATCCTCGAAGATCGTATCGTAGGCGTTGGCCGGCTTCTCGCTCTTTTTCTTTTTTTCCTTCTTTTTTGGCGCCTCGCTCCCAACTTGGGGCGCCTCTTCTTCCAGGGAGCCGAAAATGTCGTCGTATCCTCCCTTTGGCGTCTCGTTCATTTCAGGGATTTTTGCCTCTGAATAAAGAAAAATGGTGTGGCCGACCTGGATCCGGTCGCCTTCTTTGAGGAGGACAACGCCATCCACGGGCTCGTCATTCACTAAGGTGGGATTGACGCGGCTTAGGTTTTCAAGATGGATCCCTTCTGGGCTGCGGCTTAAACGGGCGGCTCTTCGAGAGACGGTTTCGTCTTCGATGACTAAGGCGGCCTTTGGGTCTCGCCCTAGGATCCACTCAACTCCTTCTTCCAGATTTAAGAAAAGTCCGCGGAGAGGACCTTCCTCTGCAATCAGATGCGCTGGCATGTAGTAGCACTAAACTGGTTCATTTTTTTCAAATTTTGCCACAACATCCCGCCAATACACGAGATGGTTGACAAATTCTTCGAAGGCTTCCTTGAAAGCATGATAATTCATTTCATAGGGTAAGCCAAGCAAGAGTGTCAAGTTGCTTTCTTTCTCATCCAGACCGATTCTCGCTCCACCCGTTCCCTGGCCGAGCAAGTTCGCCCGCATCAGATAGATGAACAGATCTTCCCTTCTTCCCGGGGGACAAAGGGAAATGTTCGCTCGCATCGCAACGCCCGGGTGGAGATCGGCGAAAATAATTTCCGTTCCTGGGCTGAAACGAAATATGTAATTTTTTTTTTCATTCAATTTTGGAATCGGGGTAATAGATAAATCAGCGCAGAGTTTTTCCAAGAATCCCTGAACCATATTGAACAGGCCCTCTGTCACATTATTCCGTTTACAGGAAAAAAAGGGAAGAGCGGATGTGTAGTCGAGTCGAAATCAACGATACGAATGATAGAATGTTAAGAACGATAAAAGGTCATTTTCGCCGCTTTGCGGCAGTGCGGCGAAGCCGCCTAGTTCTAATAAAAAAATAACAGGATATTAGGATGGTCAGGATAAAAAATACAAAAGAATAGATGATAGGGGACGTGGTATGCGTCCCCGTATGAATGGAATTTAGCCGACGGCGACGGTTTCCAGATGGATGCGCTTCGCTGCGGGCATCCGGTTGCGCCTGCGAGGAAGCTTGATGTCAGATCCCATTTTCGCCATAGTTTGATAGGTCTCGACGATCTGCTTCAGAAATCCGCTCTTTTCCCAAAGTACGAACCAACGATGGGCGGCCGATTTTGTCGCGTATGCTGGATCTTTCGGAAGCGATCCCCATTTCAATCCCGTAAAAAGCACGTAGAAAATCGAATTCATCACCGAGCGCCAAGGCGTGTGCGGTTTGCCTCTCGTCCTTTTCACCGGGTTCGGGAAAAGCGGCTCGAGAAGCTGCCATTGTAAATCTGTAAGAGGTTCGTGGTTTGTCATATTATTATCCTTTTATTTTATGGTTTATTAATAAAGTCTTCTTCTTGAATTTGCCTGAGCTTCGCCTTGGCCGCTTCGAGAGCGTTCAGATCTTCAGGCGACATGTCATTCGTATTTTCCGCTAATGCGGCTAGTTGTTCCATATCGAGCCCGGTTTTTTCGGCCATCGCCCGCATCTTGGTCTCAAGGATCCGCTTCATCTCCATCGTCTCTTCAAAAGCTTCCTTCTGGACGGCCGGATCGTTCGATTCCAGCTTCGTCTTGATCTTGCGGAAAAACGTCATCGTATCGTCCATGAGTCCAAGGACCTTATCCTTGGAGGGGGGCGAGTCTGAGAACAACTGATTTAAGGTGTCGAGGTAGTTATTATTATTCATGTTATACTCTCGGTTGTTATTTTAATTTAAATTAATTATACCAAAATTTTAATTATTTGTAAATGGATTGTTAGTATTATTTAAGTTACTTATTCTGAGATGCTTGGGTATCGTTGCTATTGGGATAAATGGGCCAAGACGTAAGTCCTTAAATATGAATGATAATGGAATAATCTGTAAGAAATTGGATATCAGTATGTTGAGTTATACTGGGAGGCGATCGCCTTTCCGTTGGTTCGGATGGGCTTTTGGCTTGAAGATTTCTTGGAGTTTGGCTTTGGCAACTCTAATCGCCTCGTGTTCTTTTCCAAGACGGCTTATGGCGTCAAATTGGGAAGAGGTCAGGCCGGTCATTGCAGCGAGGCCGTTTTTGCGGACTCTAAGTTGGGCCAGGATTTTCGTGAGTTCATGAACGGCCGCTTCCTTTTTTTGAGGATCGCCCGATTCCATGTTGGACTTCATTTCGAGAAAAAAGCGAACCGCTTCTTGGAGCAGCCGGTCCCGCTTTTCTTTGGAGGAGAGGTCGTCTAGGCCTTGGTGGAGGGTCTCTTCGAAGGTCATGGGCGGCTCATCGCCAGGGTTTCGGAGGGAGAAGCAGCGGTCTGATTTTGAGGGGCAGCCGCTTTACGAGGGAATAACGCTTGAGTTTGGGCGGCTAAGTCGCTACCTGCGCTCGCCAGGCTATTAACATCTTCTGTGTACTTCGTTCGCGTGTCTGCCCTGGCGGCGCTGAGAGCGTCTCTCACGGCCGTTTGCATCTCCGAGTCTCCCGCTTCGTAATTCGGAAGCGCGAGCGAACTTATCGCATCATCGAGGAAAGTATCGTCTAAATTATTCAAATTCAATATGTTATAAACAACGAATTCCTCAAACGATGGCCCTCTTTTCTCACCGCCCCGATCATCGACTCTCTCTTCGTATTTCCAGCGGTCGTGAACGAGGAGATCGCCTTTGTCTTGGCTGTAGGCTGTGATGAATGCTGGGCCTGGGTTCCCGATCGTCTCGCTATTTGCGTTAAGTGAATATTGCGTCGCGCTTTGAGAGAGGTCTGCCCTTCTCATTTGCTCGTCAGGGCTCAAGCCTTCCAGCTCGTTATTTGCGTAAGGGACGCTTGTGTAGATGGCTTTCATATCGAGCTTTTGGCGATCCGATTTTGCGATCAGCTCTTCTAGCTGGTGGATCTGCCGCTTTAACGAGTGTCTAGCTCCCCGGTCTTCAGGCGGCAGCGCTGCCATGTTCTCTTTTTTCTCTCGGAGTTTCTCTTCCAATTTCTTCCTGAATTCCGTCACAAAATGGTCGGCGGCTTTGATTTTCGGCAGGGCCCGGTTAGCGGTCTCATCGTTAAGGTCTCTTCTGAGGCTAGCGTCTAATTGCTGGTGGTCCCTGGTTGCATAGTTTTCGGCGGAGGTCCGATGGGCGTTATGCCATTGGGGGTGCTGGATTTCCAAGGGGGTAGAGCGGTTCAATGGGCGGTTGGACGAGATAGAGGGGTCCGTTGTCGCCTGGTGCTCTAGGTCTTTACTGATATCCAGGAGGAGGGTTTTAAGAGCTACGTCATTGACCTCGTTGATGGCCATCGACTCTTCCTCGCCGTTTACATCGTAAACGAGCCTGAGGGAGGTAAAATTGATCCTCACATTCCGTGCGTTGGAAATGCCTTCTCCGGGGGAAGCCGGGGGGGTGTCTGTTTCAGAGGCGGCGCCTGTGATTGGGGCAGGGGCCATGTCGGCGCGGACATAGACGTTCGTCCTTTTCACAGCGTCCTCGACCCGGTCCATCAGCTCGCGGGAAATACCCATCTGCTTTTCATTGCATCCACAGCCAGATTTGTTGACTTTGACGGCAACGCGCGAAAGGGACCCGTCGGGCTTTCGGACCTGCGTATATAGGATCCCCTTATCGCCTGGGGTCGAGCCGGGGAGGTTGTCCACCTGTTCGACGATGGCCGTGGCGCCGTTGGCCCCTAATACCTGCTCGGCGGAGGCAATGGGGGCCCCGGGGGCGGGGGCAGCAGCTGGGGTTGGGGTAGTAGCCATAATGTAATTATCCTTTATGGTTAGTATATCATATTCACCATAACTTGTAAATAAATAATTACAATTATTGATTAATGGGATATTAAGATATAGTAAATATAATTTAAATTTGATAATATATAAAAAGAAGGTGAGGAAGATTATGAACAAAGAGCAACTTGAAACATTTCTAAGATCGATCAAAGAGGGGTCCAAAAACCCCCGCCTCCTCCATCTATGCGAGGCCTTCGAGGCCTTTATGGCCCTTTATGCATCCCGAAATGAGGGGGGCGTGGGATATGAGAAAAAACTGAAGGCATCCACCCGTGCTCTCTGGGACTCCTTTGACGCGGCGGCCGAATCGTTCGGCATCGAGGGGCAATGGTTTTTACAGAATATGGTAAATCCGGTCCACATGACGCCAGAAGGACTAGAGGGGATGAATCTCCTGCAGCAGTCTCTCGAGGCTATTGAAGGTCCGGCCCCTGTCAATAAAAGGAAGAAGAAAAAAACAACAAAAAAGAATGTGAGGATTTAAATGACAATACCAGGATGGGATCAGTGGAATACCGACTTTGATAAATTTATGGCCGGCGCTAACAAGTTTGGTGATGATTATAATAAGTACACAAGCGACCAAAGCGCTTATAAAGCGAACGTCGAAGCGTTTACCCAATTTATCAAGACGCACACTCCCGAAGAAGCGCTTCTTTACTTTTTCACTTGGATAGCGACCGCTACCCAGCCGAAGCAGCACGATAACATTTTAGGTCTCTATGATGACCAGACGACGAACTTCGGCGACCAATTATCCGGCAACGCCCGCAACACGGCGCTCTCCAACGACATCCAAGACCTCATGAACGGCACAAGCAGCGTCCAGGAGGGCCAGCAGGTCGATGTTGCGAAGCAGGCGATCGAGCAGTTGCTCGAGAAGTTTGGCGGGGCGACTACTCCAGACGGCAAGCCGATTCCAGGCGACCCGAACGTAGAGCATTTGTTCGCGAACACGAAAGACGAGATTATCACCCAGCTGAAGGCTTACCAGGCGACTATCGACCAATACTTTGTGGGCGGGAGCGGCGGTGGAACGCTGAAGAGTTTCAAGGACATGATCGATAAAATGGGTCAGAAAGACGACCCGGGCCATGCGGTCGAAGCCAACAAGGCGTTTACCGATACAGGCACGATCTTAACATCCGTCACCCAAAACTTCAGCGCGGCGTTGAACCAGGAAGTATCTGAGGTCACAGGAATGGTGAAAAACTGGCAGTCGTTCCTCGGCTCGCTCATGAAGAGCTTGCTCGACGAGACGAACTCCCTCATTCAAAACTTATCAAAAGGATAAACCATGAGCGGCTTATTTTCGATTGCAGCAGGCATAGGGGAGCAGGAGAATGCGAACCTCAGCGCGCAGATCGCCACCGCGTGTGAAGCGATCAAAATAGCGCCCAGCGTCGCGGCCTTGAATCAGGCGTATATGGAGCAGATCGCAACGGATTCCTTGAACTACGCCAACGACACGGCGGCGTCTGTCGAGCTTATAGATAAGTGGGTTCCAGGCAAACCCCACGAGGGGCAAGGGCCTCACATGATTGCGGTTGCCGCGCAAGACAACGTGGAGAAGGACCTCGACCAAAATGAGGCCGATTTGCATACGGGAAACGTCCAGAACATCATAGAAACGATTAAATCGAACGCCTCCTTTCTGGGTCAAAATTTGGAAGATGTATTCAGGGTAGAGGGTCCAATCATTCAGTTGATGGCGCTCACATCATCATTAATTATGGAGATTTAAAAATGAGTTCAATATCTAATTTTGTTAGCGCGGTTTGTGAAATTCTGAATACGAACTGCGAATCGCTGGTTACGGATAACGCGAACGCGAATGTGTGGAGCAAGAGCACCCTCGACATCGGGGATGCTTGGCTCACGGCGGATCCGAACGACAAGGACAACACCTTGCAGTCGGATATCGCCAAAGTTGTAAAGGGCGACATGACTCTCGACGCGTTTTTTGCTCTACTAACAGGCAAACCCGGTTATCCCCTCAACGATTGGAGCATGGATTTGATCACGCAATTGCAAGGGGCCATCTCAAATGACACTACGGATGGGGATAAAGACAAAATCCAGGGCTGGAATGGAATCGTCTCTTCATACTCGAGCTTGATCCAATCGACGAAGGACCAGGATACCTCGACGGGCGATTCAGAGAACAAGGCTTGCCAGAGTGCGCTGCAAAACGCAAGTTCCGCAGGACAGCCAGCAACGAACGCCGGCGACTCGATCATCGGACTCCTTTCGAATGGATCCAGCGTACAGGCTCAAATTAGTGCTTAAAAATTAAGAAATAAAAATAACACAGGTGAACTATGTCAATCAGATCTCAAGATTTAGATACAAACGCTCTTCTTCTTTATCCATTGTGTAAGGGGGCCAGCTCTCCTGAGGCGGCGCCCGTCTTTTCTCTGCCTGAATACGATGAGGACTCCGATGGGGGGCAGGGAAGCGCTTTACGGGACGGGGAAGAAGAAGGAACCGATTTGAAGCTGACCCAGCAAGTGGATGTCAAAGGGAATTTGTCGAATGAGTCGGTAGAGATTGACGTAAAAGTATCAAGTGGAACATCGGCCGAACCCATCGACCCAACGGTCCTTCCAGCCGGTTATGGAGCAGCGATCATCGCGTCGTTTCTCGCCATGATCAAATATTTGAACGAGATGGCAGAGCAGGGTTACCAAATGACGACCTACTCGGCCAATGCGATGATCGGCACGGAGGGCAAAAAAGGGCTTATCCAATCTTGGGTAGATGCCGGGATGAGTTCGGCCACAGCGCAAGGAAGTCAAATCACGGCCGAGGCGATCGGCTCGCTTGTAAGCGGTGCCGTTTGCGGCCTCTCTGTCCTCGGTTCGTTGGGCGGATTCGTTAAGAATTCTACCTCGAGCACTACTGAGGTATTCGGTGGAAGGTTGCAGAACGAGAACGGCAGAATCAATCTGGAATTGGCAAATGCGCAAAGTTATAGAAAAACGCTGAATGAGCCATCGACGGCAGAAAACGTCGCTCAAGCCGAGACAGACAAAGTCGTCGAGAACAAAGCGGCGGCAAATCAGCAAGCGGTCGAAAATGCGCAGGCTGAGCAGCAGCAACAAACGACAGAGAAAAAGGTCGTCGAGAAAAAAGAGGTCGAATTGGATAAAGATGCTAAGGCACTAAAAGAACGGATGACTAAGGAAGCCATTAAAACATACAAGTCCAAGAAGGACGAGAATGGCGTCACACTCTCTCAAGAGGCTCAAGCAAAGAGGGATACGGACATTGAAACAGCCGCTCAACATTTGGGTGCAGAAGAGAGGATCGCTGCGAAGGAAAAGGCCGACAAATGGATCGAAAGCCTCCAAAACCAGCTCGGACAGTGCGAAAGTGCGCAGAATCAGTGGGTGAGCGGCTACATGAGTCCGATTGGCCAGGTGGGCCAGGCTGGCGGCCAAGCTTGGGGCGGGTTTACGAAACAAGAATCGGCGGTCGAGGCCCAGAAACAAAAAGCAAACAGCGACACGCTCTCGCAAACGAGTCAGACGACAGAGGACGTCAAACAAAAGGCGACTCAGCAAGCTCAGTCGGATCGGGATCAGATGGGCCAAACGGCTCAGGCGATGGCTCAGGCTCTTGCGTCTCAAACGCAATCCAGAGCGTAAATCGAATTTTTTTTCTTCTTCTTTCCTTAGGGCCGCGGATTTCCGCGGCTCTTTTTCTTTTAGACCTGTTGAATATTCTGTGTCGGCAATAAAGGTTGGGTTTCACCGGATTTTGCACAGGTTCGGGCAGCATAGATTCCAAGAGCTGCAAGAGCTGTGAGGATCGCCCCACCAACCGCGCCATTAGCCACTCCTTCCCAGAAAGCATGAGAATCGGGAGTCGGCGAAGGTGTAGGTGAGGAGCATGCTACGGAAACATTGCACGCCGGATCAGGCTGGCAAGGAGTTCTCGTTTTTGTGATGTTATAGATGGCTGCTGCCAAGTCTGAAGGAAGGGGATTATTTACCGGCACGCACTCAAGAAAGCAGGGATTCGATTGCACGCTCTCTAGGATCGCAGCTGTTTGGTTTTCGGAAAATGCGTAAGGGGCAAACCTTCCGTTTTCATCAACGAAGTCGGGCAATTCGAACCGTTGGATTCTGCTGGTGCCGATTCCTTCAAAAATACTCGTAATCGTCGTTGCATTCCAAGCATTTTGAGCAAGACCTAAGGTCTTGAGGCAAGTGTTATCGCCTATTCCATTAGAGAGCGGAGATATGATAGATCCCAGGGGATCATACCCAGTTAGGAACGACGCCCATGTAAAATTTGCCAAGGGGAATTTCTGGCTAAAGATCTTGGGAAAAACGTCTTGGGCGACTGCTGGTGTAATTTTGCCTTTAACTTTGAAAGAGGCTAAATTAAAACAAGGCAAGTTCCTGGTTAATTCTTGAATTGCCAGCATTGAATGTTCCGGGAGCATCATATTTAGATTTAGAGTTTTTAGTCCGTGGTTCACTTTTAAAGCGGAGGTCGTGTCAAGCGCAAAAGTCGTAAGGCAATCTTCATTAGAGTCCAAACACCCCAGATCTATTGAAAAGGATTGCAGATTTGTATTTTGCTGCAAGGCATCTCTGATTCCATGGATTCCTTGATTTGAAAGGGCGACGGTGCCAGCATCCAGAGTATTCTGCTCATTTTCACAAAGAATCTTCACTATCAATTGCGACGCGGAATCCATACCTGGGTACTTCGCGACAATTTTTGAATAGCAAGAGCTCTCTCCGATCTTCTCTACTTCCATAGACCGTTTTGAAAGTCCTAAGAAACCCCACGGCGGCATAGCGCCAGTACGAATCGAAGAAGCTGGAATCGCAGAAGGGTTGTTGACAGAAAGGCCCATAAATTTATTTCCTTAGTTGCAGTTTGCGGTTTTTAGTGCGAAGGGAAGTATACACAAACTTAACAAAACCACAATAGAGAAAAAATATTTTAGAAGGGGGAGTTATAGCCGTTTTATGGCGATGAGAACAGCTTCTTTCTTCCCCGCTGTCAGGGCGTCAAAGGTTTTGGCGGCGATTGTCTTGGTGTCTGAGAGGAGATCGGCGGCAAGAGGCATTTTGGAGCTTTCCATCGGGATCGAAGAAAGAATCAAGAGATCCCCCGGTTTCCAATTTTCTTTGATCTCAAGAAAGGCCGATCCCTCTTTTTTGCCTAAAGGTGGGTTTTCCGTGTCTAAAATTCGAGGTTTTGGGGCCGATTCCGGGAAGTGGCAAAGAACTCCCGGCTTTGAAGATCCGAATGCGAGAAGGCCATGTTCCAAATCGAGGAAGAGGAGGGAAAAGTCGAAGAGATACTTTTCAGCAGAAAGCGCTCGATTTAAGGTGTCTAGAAAAGAGGGGACGGGCTCTCTCGGCACCGTGCTGGCAGCCATGCGGACCATGCCCCGCAGCATGGAAGATAGAAATAGGGCATTGGATCCCTCTTTTTTCACTGGGCTGGCAAGCAGCACCCCATATCGGTTGGGAATGAGCGGAAAGAAGTCCAAGTAGCCTCCCCCCTCGGCATCCTCTTTGAGGGCGATCCCGATCTCAATATCGGGCCATTTTGGAGCCTCGCTAGGTTGGAGGGCTTCCCTTGTTTCTTCGAGCAGCGAAAAAAGCTCTTCGGGGGTGGCCTTTTTTTCTTCTTCCTCGATGTGTTTGAGGAACTCGGAGAGGTCGGCTAGAAAATCGATGATGTCTGCATAGCGCCTCTCCGGATCGGCCTGAAGGGCTTTTGCGAGGATGATATGGAGCCCCCTTGGCAGGATGGCCGTTTGTATCACCCCGTACGCGGGCTTTCCAAAATAGAGCTCGTAGGCAATGATCCCAAGGGAATAAATATCAGTGCCATAAGAGACCTTTTCGGGGGTGTCATTTTGCTCGGGGCTCATGTAATGGGGGGTCCCCATCCGGGCTTTCTTTTTGGTTTTATGAAAGCGGTCTTGAGTTTCCACGAATTCCGAGATTCCGAAATCGATCACTTTGATGTCGCCCGATTCGGTGATGAGGACGTTGTCGGGCTTTAGATCGCGGTGGATAATGCCTTGGGCGTGGAGGTGGGCGAGCGCATAGCCGATCTCTAGCACGATTTCAAGGGCCCTCTTATGGGTCAGGGACTCTTTCTTGATAAACTGGCGGAGCGACACCCCCTGGACATATTCCATGGCGATGTAGAGGCCTTGTTCGCATCTACCTAAGTCATAAAGCTTTACGATATTTTTATGGGAGGCGATGCTGAGGATTTTCCCTTCGCGGAGTAGCCGCGTCAAAACGTCTTTGTTCTTGAGGTATTTGGGCAATACGACTTTGATCACGACCGTCTGGGAGGTCGTAGGATTCACGCCTAGATAGAGGAGGCTCATTCCGCCCCGTTTCAATAAGCTTTCGATTTTATAGGGGCCGATAAAATCGGGCTTTGGGGGAATCTCGGTGGTAGAGGAGGCGGCCCCTAGGGACAATGTTTGGTCGTCTGCATCCATTTCTTCCTTCTACAGCAAGGAAGAAAACTACAAAAGAACTGATTATCGGGATAACGCAACGCGTACCACGGGATGCTCATCGAGAAAGATTCGGAGTTCGCTGATTTCTTGGACTGCGCTTTGCCGCATGGAGGGGTCTTCGCTTTCCAGCTTCACCCGGAGCGTTTCGAAGAAAAAGCGCATCTCATCAACAAGGTTCTGCACCAGGGTGGGGTTCCGCTCTTTGGCGTCCATCGATTTCTTCAGGTTCTCAAGGTATTTGAGACTCATGTTAGTGCTCCTTTCTTTCATTATACCATAAAAAATATTTTTATTTAACAAATTATTATCCCATTAAAGACGAATTATTATAGGGATTGGTTTATGTGTAAATAATAATTTTTATTTGATAGAATATAGCTATAGGCGAATAGAGTTTAAACAGGAATGGTAAGGTTATGACAACATCATCGAATGTATCAGGTGACCAAAATTACAATAACGCGATTCAGGAAGCTATCGCTGCCCTGGAGGCTGAGTACAAGGAGCTGGTCAACGATGAAAACGGGATTGACCACGACGCCACCCAGATCGCATGGGACCAGTCCCATATCAACGCCAAGACGCAGGTCCGAGATACCCATCATGAACTGGGTCCAGACGGAAAGACCCATATCGTCTACACATACCGCAATGTGAATAAATACAGCGACACCCAGATCAAGGTATGGCAAAACGACATCGCGTTGAAAGAATTCAACCAAGATAACCTCAAATCGGATTTCAATAAGGATAGCGCGGATCTTAAAAACGCGGCGCTGGCTCTCATCGATTTGATTGCCGGTAGCGGGGCCAAGGCCAAATCAGAAAACAGCAGCGCGATCGACCTGAACCAGATCATCAAACAGTTAAGCCTGCTCTTCAAAGTGATGAATACCAAGGAAACGAATGAAAACGCCGCTCTCATGATTGAGTTGAGATCAGTGCAAAACAACATCGAGAAAATGGCGAAAGAGCAAAAAGGACAATCCTTAGCCAATGAGCTCCTTCAAGGTACGCCGCAAGAGGCGCATCCTCAGTTCTTGGCGGTATAAGATAACTTAATAACTTAATTATAGGTGTGTATGTCAGTCAATAATAATTATGATCAAAATGTGCAGCAAGCTCTCGATGATGTAGCGCAGCAATATAAAGATGTCGAAGCGTGGATTGCACAGATTGAGGCCGACGAAAAGGATATGCAGAATCAGTCGCAAAACCTGGTGAACCATTATTGGTGGGGACAGTCGATCAACCACAACGCGACCAATGCGATCAGCGCGGACAAGGCCGACATCGCGGCGCTGGCTGGTCAGATCGCAGGTTCTTCCGGCGGCAATTCTTCGTTTGCCACTCTAGCCGATGCGATCATGGATTGCGTGAATGCGGATGGATCTGGCGGCTTGACCTTCGGCAATCAGACGAACTTCGTCAACGACCTGAACCAGATTTGCACAACCCTGACAGCGCTCGTGCAAGCCCTCCAGCAAAAAGTGGTGATCCAAGAAGACGAAGATGCCATCAGTCTCTTGAACCAAAATCCAAATGGGGCAAATTCCAGCGACGTATCCGTCCTGATCCAGAAAGTGATTGGGGACGAGGGCCAGGAAGCGAATACCTTGGAGAGCCTCACCTCGAATCTAGACGATGCCCTGAAGCAATACCAAACGCAATATAACAACGCCTCGAACGATGAGAATGATATCCATTGGTATGACTGGCTTAATCCATGGACGATCCAGCGCAAAGACAACGACGAGGCGAACAAGAATTATGCCACGACAATGATGAGCTTCATCCAGACGATCAAGTCCGATATTATTCCTGAGCAGGCTTCTTTGCTTCCTGATTTCCAGCAGGTTTATTCCATGATCAACCAGATCCTCCAGAAGCTGACCGATATCTTAAACAAAAACTTAACTCCTCAGGAAAAAAGCCAAGAGCTCATGAAGTTGAACGGGGAAATCATGGATCTCTTCGTCGTCATCATCGGACTCCTTTCCCTCGTGCAACAGGATGCGACGAAAGAAAAGGCGAAAAACGAAGCTGTGATGTCCAAAGCGACGAGCCTTTCCGCCGAGATGGGGATATCCAATACCCAAGCTGAGATGGTAAAGGTCGCGCAAGACGAGGCCTACGCTGCGCAGATGAAGATCCTCTCGGAAATCGGCAAATACACTTTGATGGCGCTCGGCACGATATTTGCGCCTGGCATCGGCTCGGCGCTCGTTGGCGCGCTGATGATCGTACTCGAAGCAGCTGGCGTGTTCGACCTTTTGACCAACGCGATCGAGAAAGCGATAGAAAACTGCCATACGCTCACTCCGGAACAGAGCAAAATCGTTGCAGATGTGCTCGTCGGCGTGATGGAAATGGCGGTGACCATGGGCGGAGGAGCAATCCTCGACTCTCTCTTGAAAAACGTCATGGAAAACGTGCTGAAGGTTGTTGCCTCGGTAGTCAAAGAAACGATCGAAGCAACCGCCAAAGAAGTAAGCGAAACTCTCGAGAAAGTCTTAGAAGGCGCGTCTAAAATGGTGGCGCCGACCCTCAAGAAGGCCGCCGAAGAAGCCGCTGAACAAGCCGCTAAAAAAGTGTTCGTTGCGATCATGGAGAAAAACGGGCTTAAACTACTCGCTGATTGGATAAAAGAATTAGTCACTGGCGGCACTGGCGCTGCGGAGCGGGTGGTTCAGAAAACGATGTTCGCCGCAGCCAAAGACGCGGCCGAAAGGGCAGTCCAAGAAGCTGCAAAGATCATCAGCCTTGGAGGAGATGGAGCTGCCAAGACCGCAGATGAACTCACAGTGAAAATTATGAAAGCGGCTGAGGAAGCGGGCAATGCCGCCGCTGCTAAAGCGATGGATATGTCCTTAGAAGACATCGTGAAACTCACGGTCAGAGAAGGACTAATGGATGCTGTGAAGGTTGCGCTAAAGCGGGGCGGCTTTACGGCGCTCTATGCGATGGGCTCGACCAATATGCTCGTTGACATCCTTCAAGAAGTGAAGAAGTCGAACAAGATGAGCGATAAAGAGTACCAAATTCTCTTAGCTGTTGCTGAGGTTCTCCAGGCGATTCTAGCGCTGATTGCCCAGATGGCCGGATCGGGCGCAGCGGCGCAATTCCTTAACGGTGCAAAGGGTGCCGGCGGATTCAGCGCGCTCTTCATGAAGATTGCAAATGCGCTTGCTCCAATAGCGACTGCTGCAGAGGGAGCCGCAGCGTTCAGTCAGTATCAAATCGATACGAATCTGGCGGATTCAACGGAAACTATGATGAAGATTAAAACCGCGCTTAACATTCTCATGCAATTTTTATCGAAGCAGATCGATAGCCGAAGGAAGCAAGAGTCAAAGCATGATAACGCAGAGTTTCAGGAGCAGATGAAGAGCAACTACTCTGTTGCCGCCCACCTGTTTGATTACCTCAATACTTCCGCCCAAGTCATGGTTTAAGAATAAGTTTTTGTTTTCGTTCTCCCAAGAACACGGACCTCGGACTCAAAATCCGGGGTCTTTTTTTATACCGAGAGGGATTTAAAAATCGAGTTATGGCAAGGAGGCGCCCTGAATTTATGCCAGGCGAAGCCGGCACCGAAGCAG
>CAYTXY010000017.1:0-15800 GCA_964441355.1 uncultured bacterium | reverse complement strand
CTTGGATCGCTTGGATGAACGCTCGCGCCTTTGCATTGACATGAGTCAAAAACTCACAGATAACTACGCCGGTCAAGTAGGCGCCCTTGTTGCTATGACCCAAGGATATTTAGCAGGAGAACAAGGAATCTATCAGCTCCTTTCCAATTTCGAGGCCTATTCAGATCCCTTTAAGAAAAAAAGCTCTCTCTTCGTCACCTTCGCTCACCAGGTCGGGCTTTTCCCGATTCAAGATTTAGAGAATTTGATCCCCATTATGGATTACCACATGCAAAGAGTGCTCTTGCGCTTTGGCTGCGTCGAAATCCTCGATGAGCAATTAAGGCGAGCTCTTATAGAGCAAAAGACTCTTCCTTCTGATGAAGAGATTCGCTCCGCCTCTATCGATGCTGTGCATCAGCTAGCGCTCTATTCAGGACATTCTGTATTCAATATCCATGATTTTCTATGGCCATTGGGCAGAAGCTGCTGTAAAGAAAAACCGCTCTGCCAACACGGATTTTGCGATAAAGCCCCTTGTACTTTCGATTCCTTCGTTCAGCTTCCGTCTCATCACACCCACTGCATCTTTGAGGGAACCTGCAAAGGAAGTTTCAAAGAAGACTATAGAAGCCTATGGCAACCGTTAGTAGACACTCATTATTACTGAGAAGGCTCCCATGTTAGCTCAAGAATATTGGAATGAAATTGGATCGAAAAAGGACTTCGAAGATCCTGTATATTTAGACAAACTCTCAAAATTTCTATTTCCGTCTTCTCAGATTGTTGAATATGGGTGTGGCTATGGCCGCATGATGAAGATCTTAAAATCTGGGGGATACGAGCACCTTCTCGGTTTCGACTTTGCGTTGAATATGATTAAGCGGGGACGCAAGGAAAATCCCGGTCTTGATCTAAGGGTGCTGGAAAAGCAGGGAGAGATACCAGTTAGAGACGAGTCTGTAGATGGTGTCGTGATGTCGACTGTTCTTTGCTGTATGATCGACCCAAACGAACCAACTCAATTAATAGCGGAAATCCATCGAATATTAAAAAAGAAAGGGATCTTATACATCACTGATTTTCTTCTCTGCGAACATCCCAGGTACCAGGAAAAATATGCGCAAGGGGTCAAGGAATACGGAATATGGGGTGTCTACACGACGAATGAAAATTTAACAGTTCGCCATTACACGACCAGGGTAATAATGGATCTGCTAAGGGCTTTCGATATCCAATGGTTCGAGCAATTCGACTTTAAAACGATGAATCAAAATCCTGCCCGCACCTTCCACTGCATTGTCAGAAAATAAAAAAGGCCGGGTAATCCACCATCAAGCCAAGTTTATTTTTTACCTATCATTTAATCTGTTTTTTATGGTAATATGTTCTGATTAAAATCGAAAAAGGACACAGTGTATGTCATCGCTAAATTCCACGAGTCTAGTTAATATTTATGACCAATGCCGCTCAGTAGACATGAGACAAAAATGTCATATAAATATACTTAGTGAATTGACAAGTCCAATATTCGATAGAGTCATTAAAGTATTTAATAACACATTAAGCACCTGCGACCCATTTCTCAAGATGCTCTCACCGACTAGCGCTGACAAGACATGCGAGGCGATTTGTACGATAGAAAAGCGCAAGTCAAGCATCCAGATCGGCGTTACCAACAACACTTTTTCATTACAGGTCGGCGAGATATCCGGCCTTGAGCATGCAATCAGCGGCACGGGCACCACCGATGGTATCGGGCTAAGTTTGTTCTATTTGGCGATCGCCCCATTTTTGTACTGCTCACATGTGATGGCTGTTTATGGTGCTCAAGGGAACGAAACTTCTCATACATCCCTCCTTCCGGCTCGGATGGCTATTTTAGACCGACCTCTTTCCTCGGTCAAACTAGAGGGGGCTAAACTCTCTCAGGATGTTCTTCTGCTTGATGAAGGACTCGATCTGATCGAGAAGTCATTATCGAATTTTAGAGATGGAATCGATCCTACTTCCGATATGGATGCACAAACAGCAACACAACCTTCAGAAAAGAAAGACCAAACGAACAAACCGTCTGACACACAATCGACGACAGAACAGACCGCCGCAACGGACCCATCGAAGTCAAGTTCTACTCCATCTAAGCAGAACATTGAGCCAGAGAAAAAAGAAGCGACATCTCCTGAGCCAAAACCTGCAGCCTCACCTGCCCCCTCGCAAGAAAAAGACGGAAAAGCTCCGACATCGGCAGATAAGCCAGACCAAACCGCGGCGAAATCAGACGCAAAAGCGGACGCTTCCTCTCAAAGCGGCCAGCAATCCGCAGGATCTGCTAACGCAACTCCTGGATCTTCTTCAACCTTGCTCGCAGGAGCCGGGGTCATTGGCTCAGGCGCAGGGCTCGCAGGTCTTTATGCATGGAATCAATCGCGAAAGCGCGAAGCTCAAAAACAGGTCATAGCGGTACAACTGAATCCAATCGTTCGCAAAGGCATTTCTAGATAACAAATAATTAAGGAGTTACTTATGTCAGTACAAGCAACAGGCCAGAATTCTTCCGCAGGCGTCCCTCCTTCCGGTGGGAATACAAATGGGGATGAAAATCAAAATGAAAGAACAAGCAGCGCCGCTTCCACAGCGCTCAGATAGGCAGAGCTGAGAAATGCTATCCTAACTGAAGCTGGACGCCCACATAGGGATCGGGATGCCCAAATAGCAGCTTACCTAGAACAGACGCGAGCTCAAAGGATTGATCATGCGTTTCAGCAACGGATGCAGCAAAATATAGGGAACCATCCGCTACAACCATAACCTCTTCTAGCGCTTCAGGCAGCTCTCGTTCTACGTTTTCAATTTTTTTGCGATGGGAACGATTGTGTCGAGGGCGCGGTCGATCTCTTCGCGCGTATTCATTCTGCTGACCGAAAAGCGGAGCGAGCTGCGCGCGGTTTTTTTGTCGACCCCCATTTGGGTGAGTACGCGGGACGGCTCAAGGGCCCCGGAGGAGCAGGCCGAACCATGGGCGGCCGCGATGCCGGCAAGGTCGAGCTGCATGAGAAGCGTCTCCCCGTCGACCCCTAAAAATGCGATGTTCGATGTATTGGAGATCCTAGGGCCCTCCCCATGGATCGCAAGCGATTCCAGGGAACGTTTCAATCCATTTTCAAAATGTAGCCTTAGGTCGTTCATATGCGCGGTGATCTCCGGCTGCCCCTCTTCTAAGATGCGGAGCGCCTCGGCTAGCCCCAAGATCGACCCCAGATTTTCCGTGCCCGCGCGAAGCTGATACTCCTGGTTGCCGCCCGTAATCAGGGGAGCGAGTTTGAGAGAGCTACGATGGAATAAAAGTCCGACCCCCTTCGGGGCGTGAAACTTATGTCCGCTTAAGGCAATGGCTGAAATCCCAGGATGGATCGGCACCGGCTCTTTGCCCACAAAGGCCACGCAATCGAGAAGGAGAGGAATTTTTCGTTGTTCGGCCACTTTGGCAATCGCCGGCAGATCGATCCTGACCCCCGTTTCCCCATTCGAGGCGGAGAGGGCGATCGCCCGAGTATCGGGCCTGATCGCGCTTTCGATTTGTTCGGGAAGAGGGGCTCCCCAAAGCCCTACAGGGAGATAGGTGACGGAGAGCCCTTGGGCTTCTAGCGACTGGATCGTCCGGTACACCGCGGAATGCTCGATGGAGGTGGTGACGATATGGCCGAGAGGCTTTAGCCCGCGGAGCATGAGATTGAGGCTTTCGGTGCCGCCAGAAGTAAAAGTAATTTCCTCAGGCTTTGCTTTGAAAAATGAAGCCGCCGCTTGCCTAGCAATCATCAGACGGTTTTTCGCCTGCTGGCCGAACCAATGGACGCTCGAAGGATTGCCGGCCGGTCCGCTAAGTTCGCTAAGCATCGCCTTGAAAACGCGCGGATCGAGAGCCGTCGTTGAATTATTGTCTAGATAGATCCGGTCCATTAGGGTTCCGATTGGATCATGAGGAGGGTAATGTTATCAGAACTGCCCTTAAATTTCGCCATTTCAATAAGATTTTTACAGGAGGTTTCCAAATCCCCGGAGTCGTTGAGCAAAGTCTCCATCTCTCCGAGAGAAAGGACGTCGTGAAGCCCATCCGAAGAGAGAAAATAGAGGTCGTTCAAGGAATGGGGCAAGACGGCGATCTCCGGTTTTGCCCGCTGCGAGGTCCCTAAGGCTCGTGTAATCACATTCTTGTAAGGAAAAGGGGTTTGGCATTCTTCGGCGAGCTTTCCCAACGCTCGCCATCGGGCCAGAAGCGAGTGGTCTTGGGTCAAAAGTTCCAGCCGGTTCATCTTGTGCCGGTAGATGCGGCTGTCTCCGATATGGGCATAGACGATGAATTCAACGGTCCAAAAGAGACAGCAGAGGGTGGTGCCCATCCCGGTCAGCTCCTCCGATTTTTGCCCCATCTGATAAATCAAATGGTTGGCTTTTTCGATCGCATGGCGCATCTCGATCACGATTTCCATGCAGTCCGTAGATTTTATCCCGCGCACCTCATCGAGAAGAAAGTTGATCGCTTCTTTCGCGGCTACTTCTCCGCCCTTATGGCCTCCCATCCCATCGGCTAGAGCAAAAAAGCCAAGTTCAGGGATCGATGCCCAAACGTCTTCATTATTTTGCCGCTCTAAACCGATATCGGACAGTCCGAAAGATTTTAAACGCATAAGCTGCTATATCGCCTTAGGAAAGCCGCCGAGAAAATATAAGTTCAAGACGCTGATCGAATTGAAACACGCATGCAGGACTATTGGGGCAAAGAGAGAGCCTTGCCTTTCGTAAACGTAACCCAGGAAAAGGGCGAGGGGGAAGAGCGATACGATGATCGAAATATTGGACATCCCTTGCTCCGGGGAATAGTGGAAACAGGAAAAGCAAAGGGAAGTGATGAGGATGGCCGATTTCACTCCCAGATGCTGGCGGACGAATGATTGGAGAAATCCCCTAAAAAGCACTTCCTCGAGCATCGGGGCGAATACCGTGATCGAAACGAGGGAAAGAAAAAAGTACCGGGGATATTCGAAGGTCATTTTCAAAAAGCGGACGGCCAGTTGGTCCGGCAGTTCGACAATATGAAACAAGCGGGAAAGGAGGAGATCGAGAGCCTCATTTGTAAAAATGACGATCGGGAATGCAATGATGAAGGAAAGAAATGCGAATCCGATATCCTGGATAAAAAAACCTCGGTCGCTCCGCCTCCAGATCTTCCAAGCAACGCTTCGAGGCAGTATGGAGCAGTAAATGGCAATCGACGCTAAGATCGCAAACGAGCTCAGGAAGTTCAGCCAGGTTGCGAGAGCGATCGCAGGGGAGGAGGTTAACAGCTTCCTAAGTAGGGCGATCAGCCCCGGGCTCAAGAAAATGAGGGCAGCGAAATAGATCGCAAAGACGATCGCAACGTGAGTCCATCGTATGGGAAATTCCCATTTCACCTCCTCTTTGAGAAAAGCGAAATAATGCGCTCTCCAAGCAACAAAGAGAACGAGGAGGGCTAGGATCCCGGTCCCTATGACGCTGCCGAACCCGTTCATCTACTTTTTGCCAAAAGGATGTACTCGCTCACCCGAAAAGCGACTTCCTCAGCGATCTTGGCATGAGCGGTTCCCATTGGAGTATCCTTGTAATCTGCGGTCCCCCAAGTAACGGTATTGTAATCGACCGGAAAGTAGGTTTTTGGGACGTAATAGGAATCACGGATCATTTCCTGGAGAACGATCTTTGGATCGGACCCGCGCAAATCGATGACTCTCACCCGGATGCCCATCTTGAGGTTATTGGCAAACTCCCGGTCTGAGGGGTGGTTGGAGGAAGGGACAAATTCATGTTCGACAAGTTCCAGAAAAACCGCGAATTCTTGATTCTGGAATTCCCTTTTCATCCAGGAAAGATCGCCGCCGAATGGGTTCGACGCAATCGCAAAATCGTCTTGCGATTGGATGATGATTTGACGGCCCTTCGAAATCATTTGCGCGATCGTGGAAGTCAACTCTTCGGAGATGCTCCACGGAACATCGAAAGAGGTTGTATCGATGATCGCAGGCATCGCGGCGACAGGCTTTGCGCGGCCATCTTCATGATAGCGCGTCGAGCTTTGATCGTTGCAACGGCTGCAGCAACCTACAGCGAATACAGCAAGAAATATAATCGGTAAATATCGCATTCCACTCCTCCGGAATTGGTATTTAAAACAATAGCAAATGGATTTCTTTCACGCTAGCATGACGTGTCAATCGACTCCCAGCTGCGCAATCGATTTTTCTTTCACTTATGAAAATTTCTTGGTAGGGTAGTTGTTGCATTTTCGGGGGAACTATGACTATAGCTGAAAGCTCGGATCGAAAGCTCCACAACCGAGCCGTCTTAGGCGTCGGATTGATGATCTTGGGACTCGCGCTCTATCCATTATCGGACGCCTTCATCAAACATCTGATGGGGACGTATAGCGTCTGCCAGGCAACGCTCCTTCGCGCCGTTACACGCCTTGTGCCTCTTATGATCGCAACCTATTTTCATGGCGGCCCGCGCAAGGTGCTTTATACACAGCACCCGACGAGGCACTTAACCCGCCTCACCATCAACTTGTTCTATACTTTTGCTTTCATGTTCGCCTTCTCCCTCGCATCGTTAACGACGATCTACACCTTCAGTTACACCTCTCCATTCTTCATGATCATCCTCGGCGCCATCATGTTGAAGGAAAAGGTTCCCCTGGAGCGCTGGATCGCGGTGGGGATCGGACTTGTCGGAGTCGTGATCGCCATGCGCCCCGGATCTCATATCCTCGAATCGGCCGCGCTCCTCGTTCTATTTGGAACCTTTTTAGGGGCGTTGAACAAAATCTTGATGAGGCGCCTTGCTTCTACGGAACATAGCCTAGCGATTGCGATTTATCCGAACGTCGTGATGATCGCGGCGATGATGGTTTTAGCCTTGATCTCCAGTGCCTTGCCTGGGTTTTTGCCGCCTCACTTTACACTCGTCTGGAAACCGATGCTATGGACCCATTGGGGCCTTTTTGCGATCGTTGGCGCCTTAACTGCCGGGGCTCAATATGCCATTGCGCAATCGCTACGATTCGCCCAAGCCTCGATACTCGCCCCGATCGATTATTCGACCTTTTTCTGGGTTGTGGCGCTCGACTTTACGTGGTGGAATAAGACTCCGGATGTCTATACGCTGGCGGGTACTGTCGTGATCGTGGGCAGCAACTTGTATATTCTTTACAGAACGAGAAAAGAAGAAGCGGAGCGCAAAAAGGTGTTAACAACATGATTAAGACAACACACTATCGTTGGGTGATTGCCGGACTCATTTTTTTCATCACCCTTGTGAATTTTATCGACCGGTCGGCCATCTCCTTCGTGATCGGCCAGCTTAAGGCGGAATTTCACTTCACAGACACCCAGTTCGGCATGATCCTTTCCGCATTTGGCCTCGGCTATTGTCTATTGACGGCTTTTGGCGGATGGCTCGTCGATCGATGGGGAACCCGAATCGTCTGGCCGCTTGCCGCGATCACCTGGTCTCTTTGCGTAGGACTCTTGGGGCTCGCCGCCGGGTTTTGGAGCTTCGTGGGACTCCGTTTTTTCCTTGGCGTCACCGAAGGCCCCCATTTTCCTGCGATGACCCGCTCTGTCAGCGATTGGCTGCCCCCCCAAGAACGAGCGAGGGCATTGTCCTTAGGTCTCGTCGCCATCCCGCTATCATCGGTCGCCGGCGCCCCCATCACTTCCTACCTTGTCGCCGATTTCGGTTGGCGAATCATGTTTTTCGCGATCAGCGCCGTCGGAATGATCTGGGCGGTCATCTGGTACATGTTCTTTACGGACAAACCCGAGGATTGCAAATATGTCAGTGAGTCTGAACGGAAATTGATCGGCGGCGGCAAGAGGGCCCAGGGAAAATCTCCCATCGATTGGCGGTTTATCTTGACCCATCCGGCGCTGATTGCCAACAACGCCGCTTACTTTGCTTTTGGATACATGCTCTTTTTCGCCACGTTATGGCTGCCCGGATATTTTCTATCGCAGCACGGACTGAACTTGAAGAGCGTAGGCTGGTATTTGACCATCCCTTGGCTTGTTGGCGCTCTTTTCATGAAGGCCGGCGGAATCATCTCCGACTCGCTCTATAAAAGGACTGGCAGCAGCCGGATCGCCCGCTCCCACGTGATCTGGAGCAGCCAGCTGCTCGCCGCTATTTGTTTTGTCCTTCTAGGATTTACCTCCAGCTTGAGCGGCTCCTTGATATTGCTGAGCTTAGGGCTAGGATTTGGCCTCATGCCGCAACCTGCATTCTTCAGCGTCAATATCGATGTCGCCAAAGAGCGCTCGGGATCGTCCCAAGGGATCACCTCGAGCTGCCTATCTTTAGCCGGGATTATCGCTCCCTTACTGACCGGATGGATCATCGATTTGACCGGAAGTTACCAGGGGGCTTTTCTCGTTCTCGGGGGTCTTACGGGGATGTCTGTCATTAGCGTGATCTTATTCCATCATCCCGACAGGCCTTGGGCATCGCCCGCTGCTACGGGTTGAGCGACCTCTGCTTCGGGTTGAGTACTCAGCTTAGGTTGCGAGGAGTTCGCGTTGTTCTCTGGTTGTGGGAGTGACTCAATATTGCTGACTAAATCATTAGCCGGGCCTCTGATTTTCTCTCTGATCTTGTTGGACAGCGGTGCGTAAGCGGTCGCTCCGGGCTTAACCTCGTCCCGATACGCTTTCTCTAGAATGCGCCTATCATAGGATGGCAGATCATTATTTGTTAATAATGCCATAATTCCTTATAATTGAAAATTATTATATCAAAATACTAAATTAAATTCAATTTAAATTTATAGAATAATATTTGGATTATTGCCAAGAATCTATCCCGATAAAAATCGGGCCTCGTTTTAAAAAAGGGAGAGATTCGATAGAATCCAACCTTTAGGAGAAAATATGCGCCACGCTCTTACCTATGATGATGTTGCTCTCGTTCCTCAATTCAACAACATTCCTTCTCGGACAGAGCCCTCGCTGGAAAGCTGGCTGACGAAAAAACTCAAAGTGAACATGCCGGTTTTAGCCGCGAACATGGATACCGTCATCAGCGAGGAGCTGGCTGAGATCCTCCTCGAGGCTGGCTCCATTCCCATTCTCCATCGATTTCTCCCTTTGGATCAGCAGGAAAAATGGGTCAAAAAATATAAAGACAAAACGTTCATCTCTTGCGGGATTCAAAAAATCGACGAGACCTCCAAACTCCTCAACCTTGGCGCCGCTGGCGCTTGCATCGACGTGGCCCACGGACACTCAGACCGGATGTTCCAGCACATTGGGGAGCTCAAGAAAAGGCATCCCGATAAAGAGATCATCGCAGGCAATGTTTGCACTGCCATGGCCTACCATGATCTCGTAAACGCCGGGGCCGACGCCGTAAAAGTAGGGGTCGGGCCGGGAGCCGCCTGTACGACCCGCATGGTGACGGGGTTCGGGATCCCTCAATTTACCGCTGTGCAAGACTGCGCCCTCATCGCAGAAAAGCTCAGAGTGCCGCTGATTGCCGACGGCGGAATCAGGACTAGCCGCGATGTCGTCCTCGCTTTGGCTGCCGGGGCGAGCACCGTCATGATCGGCAAGCTGTTTGCCCTGACCCAAGAGTCGGCCGCGCCCAAACGAAAAGGGGGGCATGGCGGAATGGAAGCGAAGTTCCGCGGCCAGGCCTCAGCCGATTTTCAAAACGAATTTTACGGGGGGCTCAAAGCCAAGACTGTCGCCGAAGGGATCGATTTTTGGGGGCCGGTCTCTGGGAGCGCCCGCGATCTCCTCAATGCCCTCCTCGGGGGGATCCGCAGCGGCATGACCTATGGCGGAGCCCGCAATATCAAGGAATTGCAGAGGAAGGCCGAGTTCGTTCAAGTCAGCGCTTCCTACATCCACGAGAGCCTCCCGCGGCCCTAAGAGAGTCTAGGATTGCTTTTGAGGGAAGGGGGGAGCATAATAGGCACATTATGGTTAAAGATTTCCTTCACGCCGAAAAAAAAATTTACGATCCCGTCCATGGATTCATTCCGTTCGATGAATTTGAGAAGGATCTGATCGATTCGCTTCCTTTCCAAAGACTCCACTATATCCATCAGCTTGGGATCGCTTATTTGGTCTATCCCGGAGCGACCCATACCCGGTTCGAGCATTCTCTCGGCGTCATGTACCTCGTAACTCTCATGTTCGACAAGATCTGCAAGTCGGTCCGGGCCGACGTATTCCATTTTGTCCCAAGGAAAGGCTCAGCCGACTACCTCTATTGGCGCCGCGTGCTCCGGATGGCGGCTCTTTGCCACGACCTCGGCCATCTCCCGTTTTCCCATGTCGCCGAAACCGATTTTTTGGGGCAGCAGGGCCACGAGAGCTGGACTCTCAAAATTATCGACAGCCCCTATTTGCGCCCCGTTTGGGAGAAGCTCCAGAGCTCGCCCACCTACATGAAAGATCTCGTCGAACGGGACATCGTGGAAGACATCAAGAAAATTTCGGTCGGGGAGGGGAGGTGGAAGGCCGCGACGGGCAAGTCGTTCACCCCCTGGGAGCGGATTGTCTCGGAGCTCATCACCGGCGACTTTTTCGGCGCTGACCGGATTGACTATCTTCTTCGCGATGCCAGGAGCACTGGGGTCGTTTACGGCCTTTTCGATTACCACCAACTGATCGAGATGCTCCGCATCCTCCCATCGGCTGACCATGGGGCTGACGAACTGCAGCTCGGCATCGATGAAAATGGGCTCGAGTCGTGCGAAGCCCTTCTTCTCGCCCGCCATTTTATGCATCGGAGGATCTACCAGTACTCTTCCGTAAAAGCCTATCATTTCCATTTAAGGCGCTATATGCGCGCCAATTACTCATCGAACATGTTTCAAACCCTCGACGATTTTTTATCTTTAAGCGATACCGACATCATCTCCTCCTTGAACAAGGCTGCGAAAGACCCTGCCCTGCCTGGCCATGACGACGCTCGCTGCATCATTTACCGCAAGCAGCGGTTCCGGGCGATCGCCTTGCCCGAAGCGATGACCGAACGGGATATGAAAGAATTCAAAACGAACGAGAAAATACCCGACAAAGACATTGACTGGGAATTCCATAAGGTTCAGCCGCACCACCCGCCGCAGGGCCGCCTCTCATTTCCCGTCGCAAGGCGCCACGTCATCATCCAGAAAGCGAGCGACTGTTCCGAGCTCCTTTTGAAAGTCCCATCGAAAAAATCGAACTGGGTCTATATCTCTCCCCAGCGTGATCTCTGCCTCATCGAATTCCTCGAAAATTGGGTCCCCGCATGAGGTTTACCGCTCAAGAGAAGTTGTTTATTTTTTTCGTGGCTCTTACTGGGTTTTCGATCTCCGCCGAATACGCAGCCACAAGGCCCTCCAGCAGCGCCATTTTTCTTTCCACTTTCTCTTCCCATGCGATCCCCTGGGTCTGGCTTATTTCAGTTCCCATCAATCTTTTCATCGTCACCCTCTATAACCGCTACCTACCCAAGATAGGCCCTCTGAAGATGATCGGCATCGTGGGCGGGATCGTCACCGCCGTCCATATTTTTTCAGCCTCATTTCTCCACCTCTTCCCTAAATTCATCTTCGTCCAATTCATTATGAAAGATATTTACATCGTCTTGATGTTCAAACAGCTCTGGTCGATGATCCACAGCACGATCCCGTCAACGAGAGCCAAATATCTTTATGGATGCCTCTTCGGCATGGGCACTCTTGGCGCCATTTCCGGCAGCCTCATCCCCAGTTTTTTTGCGGTCGACATCGGATCGGAAAAGCTTTTTCTTTGCACCCTCCCCCTTTACCTCATCATCTACTTTAGCTACAGCGCAGCTTTCAAAAGGAGCCCGATTCAAAATAGCTCCTTTAGCCAGGACCTTACCCTGGACCCTCGGGCGAGCGTTGCCTTTTCCCTCATCCGCCGCTCGCCGTTTTTGATCGCCGTGCTCCTTCTTGTCATCTTCATGCAAGTCTCGGTGGGGCTCATGGACTACCAGTTCAATGCCCATCTTGAGATGAACATCCTTGATCAGGACCTCCGCACCGAGTATGTGGGCCGCATGGTCGGCTTGACCAATGCCATCAGCTTGGCTCTGCAGTTTCTCGGGGGCTTTTTGATGGTCCATCTCTTCGGGGTGCGGGGAAGCCATCTTTTCCTTCCTCTGATGCTTCTTGGAAATGCCGTCCTCGCGATGGCCATCCCTAGTTTCTTGATCGTCTCATTTGCCTACGTCTTCATCAAGTCGGTCGATTTTTCCCTTTTCGGCGTGGTGCGGGAAATGCTCTACATCCCAATGAAGCTCGACGAAAAATTCCGGGCCAAGGCGATCATCGACGTCTTCGCCTACCGGTCGGCCAAGGCTCTTGTCTCCATTTGCATCTTAGCCCTTCAACTCGGCTTGGGCACGGAAATTCTCGGCGTGACGAGCGCCGTTTCCGCGGCTGTCTGCCTCGGCTGGATCGCCGTCGTCATCTTCCTCTTCCGACGGGTCGCCCCCGCCATCCAAGCGAGATAGGATTAAGCAAAAAATAACAGGATGGCAGGATGGACAAGATAGGTAATTTAAGACATTTCATTCTCGAAAGATGAAAGCAAACAAGGGAAAGCGCCTCACTCCACCGTCAAAATGGTCTGGTTAGTGTTGCCTTTATGGAATTAGTTCTTATTCTTTATCCTGCCCATCCTGCCATCCTGTTATTCTAAAATAGGATCGATTGCAAAACAGGAAAGTCAAGTGTCAATTGTTTAGATAAGAACGGCTACCGTCCCTGGAGCTTCTCGAGGGCCTTGTGGTAGTTGGGCTCCTGGGTGATTTCGGAGACGAGCTCCGTGTAGAGAACATGGTCTTTCTCATCCAAGACGGTCACAGAGCGGGCGAGGATACCGGCGAGAGGCCCGTCTTCGATGAGGATTCCGTAGGCTTTGCCAAAGTCCTTATTCCGCATCATCGAAAGGGTCAACACATTGTGGACATTTTCCGATTCGCAAAACCGCTTTTGCGCAAAAGGAAGATCGGCGGAAACCGTGACGATCACCACATCTGGATGCTTTTTGCCAAACTCATTGAAATGCTTGGTCATGATGCTGCAAGTTCCAGTGTCCAAGCTCGGAACCGTCGCAATGATCTTCCGTTTTCCTTGGAACTCATGCAGGCCGCGGTCCTTCAAGTCTTTATCCACGAGTTTAAAATCGGGCGCCTTGATGTGAAGAGCCGGAAGGCTGCCGCTAAGGCGGATTGGTTTTCCTTTTAGGGTGACCTGAGACATATGAACCTCCACTTAAATGACAGGGAGCCATTAGACACCAGGATCTCTTTTTTGAGCAATGCCGGAGTAGCCAGTAGCGAGGCTTTTCGAAAACCGGAACGAGAAAGATTCCGACACTTTGCGAGTGAGGAGCATTTGTAGAAAAGGAAGTGTTAGAAATTTCGGCCTGAATCCGAGGAGCTTGGTCACATGAAGACCCTCGGAGGCGCACGTCCGTTTTAATTCAGCGGGTTTGATGAAGAGGGGATAGACGTGCATATTCGGCGGGGTATTGCGGACGAACCATTCGACCCCTTTGATGACGACAAGGTAGCTGAGGAGGTTGCGGTTGAACGTGTGGAAAAAGAATAGGCCCTCCGGTTTAAGAACGCGCGCCGCTTCTCTGATCAGCCGGCGCGGATTTTCCACATGCTCGAGGACGTCCATCGCGCATACGGTATCGAAGCTCATGTCAGGAAAAGGGAGTGAATATGCCGAGGCTTTGCGATAGTCGACTCTGCCCGAAACGTCGTTTTCTTTGGCGATTTTCAGACTGTTTGCCGATAGGTCGATCCCAAAGACTCGATGTCCCGCATTTGCCAAGGCATGAGTGAGGAATCCGGCGCCGCAGCCGACGTCGAGAACCGAAACTGGATGGGAAAACCGTTTAACGATTTCTGCTAGCACCCAGGGGATGCGGAGCCTATTTTCAGCGCGAAGCAGCGCCGCAGGATGGTCGGAGCCGGCGAGCCAAAGTGGCCCTAGCGTTTCGTAAAACTCATTGTTGATCATGGCCCGGTTTCCAAATGAAGTTCCAGTAGACGATCTGATAAGTCATGAACAGGAACATGGCAAAAACCTGACCGATCAGAAAGGAATGTAAGAGATGTCGCTTCTCAATCCAGGAGGAGAGCCAGGCGGCCGTCTCTATGCCTTGGGCGCAGGGCCAAATCAGGGCAGCCGAGAGGAGCGTAATGGGATGAAGGATGAAGAGAATGGCGTGGAGCCATTGTTCGCTCGCAGGGCAGTGCTCCTTATGGACGAATTCGTCCTTAGTGACCATCAGGGAGGAGAGAATCGCCAAGAGAGCGTAGGGGAGGATGGCCTGTTTGGAATAGGGGACGAAGAGGACGTAGCCCATGCAAAGAAGGACGGTGAACGTATCGATCGGATGGCCAATCCGCTCCCAGCGTGGAAGGCCGCGGCGGCGGTGGAAAAAAACTTCATCGATGCCGATGGCAAGCGCCTGCAAAGCGAAAGGGATCAGGCTGCCGAGCCACATGCTTTCACCATAATGGATCCCGAGATGCTGAGGCCAGGGCCAAAGGCCAGGCTAACAAGGAGCGACCGGTCTTCCGCAGCTCGGTCGGCAAGGACTTTTTCCCAGATATGGGGTAGGGTGGCCGAGGACATATTCCCATAATTTTTCATGATTTCGTAGCTATAGGACATTTGCTGATCGGTTAACCCAGACCTCTCTTGGATTTGCTGAAGGATTTTCGGTCCTCCGGGATGGATGGCGAAGAGGGCCTTTTTCAACAATCCAGCGACCCCGGCTTTTTCAGAGAGAGTCTTGAGATAACCCGGCAGCGCGCGGGCGATGCGGCTCGGGACCTCTTTTGCAAGAGAGATCTGGTTACCCCAATCGACGACGTTCCAAGTCATGCACTCAGCCGTTTCGGGGATGATTTCTTCATGAATGGCCAAAGTCAATAGATGCGGTGCTGAAGTGTCCTGAGACAAGCTGTATTTCATGAACCCATCGGCAAAAAGGCTTTGCGAGACGAGCTGGTCGCTATCGTGTAAGGACGGGTTAGAATGGATGGAGCAGACTTCCGTATGGACGATGTCGACTTTCTTTTTTCCGCATTTTAAAAAACCTTGCCCTATCCGAATCGCGGGAAAAGCGCCGTAGCATCCCATGTGGTAGGCGTGCGTCACTGTCGTGATAGCTCCCCATCCCCGTTTTGCTGCAAGCTTCTGCGCCCCGCTGGGGGAAAGGTAGCCCGTGCAGCTCACGTGGATGAGGTCATCCGGCGCTATAGAGCCATCCGGGTAGTACGCATCGAAGACTTGATCGACAAAGGCCTCAAAATATTTCAAACGGACAGAAAGGTCTTGGCCCGCTGGAAATTCTCTGAGCTTGAAGACCTCCATCTTGTCCCACTCCCGATGGAGAAAATCGGAGAGGATGTGCCCCCTTTTTGCGATCTGCTGAGGTTTGGCCCCGACGTGCCTGAACCTCCGGTCCAAATTTTCGCGGAAAACGGCAAGTTCCTTCCCGCTAAGGCCCAATGCACTTTGAGACTCCGCGTGGGCCTCCACGAGCCAATCGAGGGTGTCCTCTTGCTTGGATTCGTAAGGGGGGCGGAGAGAGTGGAAATGGGAAAGACAGGCCATGAACCGATCTTCACGGATTCGCAATTGTCTGGCAAATGGAAAAATTGTACTCTTTAGAATGTGAGAAAACTATTTTGGCTTTGCCTTTTTTTCGGCGCGTATGTCTGGATGGTCACGACGGGCAATG
>CAYTXY010000016.1:0-15809 GCA_964441355.1 uncultured bacterium | reverse complement strand
AGGGGAAAAGATCGGCCGGTGATTGATGTAAAGATATTGCCCTCTGCGATGGATCTTCGCCTCCGCGGGGGAGGCCAGAAGCCCCCAAAGTCCAGGCGCGTCGACTTCGCAATGCATCGGGCCCAAAATCCTTTCGATCCGCTTCTTTTTCTCTTCCTGAGGAAGGGCTAGCGCCGTTTTTCCTTCCGTTTTCAGGGAAAATGACACTTTAGGATGGGCCAAAGCTAAGCTCTCGAGGGTGCGAGTCAGGGATGCGGTGTTGGCAGAGGCCGACTTTAAGAACTTTTTTCTGGCAGGCACATTGAAGAAAAGATCTCGCACCACCACGGTAGTCCCACGGTTTCGGGCGCAAGGGAGGATCTCCGTATTTGCCCCTCCTTGGGAATGGATTTGAGTTCCCGTCCCTCCCTCGGAGGTGCGCATCTCGAACCGCGAGACAGCGGCGACCGCCGCAAGGGCCTCTCCTCGAAATCCCATCGTTGCCAAAGAAAATAGATCCCGCTCGGAGCGGATCTTCGAGGTCGCATGCCGCTCCAAAGAGAGGAGCGCATCCTCCGGCCCCATCCCGCAGCCGTCGTCCTCGACTTGCAGCTCTCTACACCCTCCCCCAGCAATTGAAACTTCGATATGGAGAGCCCCAGCGTCGAGGCTGTTTTCGATCAACTCTTTGACTATGCTAGCGGGGTTTTCCACCACTTCCCCTGCGGCGATCTTGTTGATCACATCAACGGGTAGCCGTGCGATTTTCTGAACCATATCCTGAATTTATACCAGGACGTATACTTCCTTACCATGACGCGATTGTTCCTTTTCTTGCCGATCTGCCTCTTTAGCGCCTATGTAGGCAATCCAGCCAATCCCGCGATCATGAACACCGGTTTTTTCTCCCTCGGCTATCCATTCATCAAGGGAACGAGCGGTTACATTTACGACTACACCTCTAACAAACGATATGAGGCAACGCAGAAAAACCCCGATTTCGACCCCAACGCAACCTTCAAGGAATTCGGACTCCATTCCCAGCTTGCGACATTTTCGGTCATCCTCGTCGAGCGGATGGAAATCTTCGGATCCGCCGGGGGAACAAAAGAACAAGCTAAAGGGCGCACCCATCCTTCCCTCATAGAAGACTTCGAGAGTTCCTACCAGTTCTCCTGGGGCGCGGGGACCAAGGTCGTCCTCATCCAATGGGGAAAGACCTATTTGAGCTGCGATTTTACCTATTTCACCATCCCCGAATCGAATAAAACGTTCTTTACATTCCTCAATCGCTTTAAGTTGCCGATCGATTTCACCAAGCACAATCTCTCCTTGACCGAATGGCAGTTCAGCGGCGCCCTATCGTCTCGTTTCTCATTTTTAACACCGTACATCGGGGCGAGCTACCTCAATTCCAAACTCCACGTCGAATCGACTCCAGAGACAGGCCCGATCGAGTTCCATAACTCCTACAAGCTTGGCTGGTTTTTCGGGCTGACTGTGTCGCTGACAGGCCGCTTCCACCTCAACTTCGAAAGAAGGCTCCGCGATGAATTTGCCTATACTTTTTCTACGATCGCGGTATTTTAAGGTTATGAACCTATCTTTCAATTCTTCACAATCCCTTTACGGCACGCTTTTGGACGCTTTTCGCGCCTTAGCCCTCGTGAAGATCACCGTCCCGATATTCACTTCGGGCTGTCGGCGACGAAAAATCGCCTCAAAATCGACCATAAATGAATTATTAAGCATTGAAAGATAGGTTCTCATGGAAGAGCACGCGGAAGCCCGCTTTATCGTGGAGACCCTTGGCGCTGCCGGATATGTCGCCTATTATGCGGGGGGATGGGTGCGCGACTTTCTCCTCAATCATCCATCCGATGACATCGATATTGCGACAAACGCCCCTCCCGAAACGATCCAAGCCCTTTTTCCCCGGACCGTGCCCGTCGGGATCGCGTTCGGGATCGTCCTTGTGATCATCGAAGGACGGCAGTATGAAGTGGCTACGTTCCGCCAAGACTTCGATTACAAAGACGGGAGGAGGCCCTCCAAGGTCGAATTTTCAACCGCAGTTGAAGACGCGAAGAGGCGGGATTTCACCATCAATGGGATGTTCTACGATCCTCTCAAAGACGAAATCCTCGATTTCGTCGGCGGCAAGAAAGATCTGGAAAAAAAAGTGATCCGCGCCATTGGGAACCCCCATGAGCGGATTAAAGAAGACCGGCTGAGGATGATCCGCGCCGTCCGCCTTTCTTGCCGCTTCGGTTTCCAGATCGACGAGGCCACATCCGACGCCATCCGCGCTCATAGCAAAGAGCTTTTTCCAGCGGTGGCCATCGAAAGGATCTGGCAAGAGCTCGGGAAAGGGCACGCTTTCGGCAAACTCCGCCCCATGCTGATCAAACTCCATGAATTTGGTTTGCTCTCCTCCATTTTTCCCGAGCTGGAAATTGTAGACCTTACCGAAATCGAGCGCCTCCTCCTCCCCCTCAAAGACTACCCCAAAAACGCGCCGCTCATCGCTTTTCTTCTCCCCCTTTTTCCAAAAGCAACGCTTGATGAGCAGCTCGATCTTGGGAAAAAGCTGAAAATCCCTAATCTCGAGCAGCAATTTACGACCTTTCTTTTCCATGCAAAAGAGCTTTGCCATGCTCCTCGCCCGATCGAAAAGGTCGAATGGGCTTACTTTTATGCCAATTCTTTCTCAACCCTTTCCTTGCAAATCATCGGCGCGCATCTTGAGCCCCGGCGCCAGGCCTCCTTCCTCAAAGAGCACGAAGAGAGGATCGAACACTTGAAATCCTCCATCGACCGAATCCGCAAACACGATCCCGTTGTCAAGTCAGGCGATCTTCTAAAAGCCGGAGTAAAACCCGGCAAAGCGATGGGTGCTCTTCTGGAGGAAGCGGACAGGATCTCCGCCAACAGCCAAATCTTCGATGCGGAAATCATTGTCGCCGAACTGATGCAATCGGACCTCTGGCCAAAATGACAATGCTTAAAAGCTTCACCCCGATCCGTCTTCCCCCGAAACTCGATTGGCGGCGTCTTGCCCCCGCATTGGGGCATGCGCGCGAAGAGCTGGCCCGCTTCGACGAAACCCTCCGCTTGATCCCACTGCCCGTTCTCGAAATTTTGAAATGGGAAGATTCGATTGAGAACCTCCGGTCTCAGAATATCAAGACCGATCTTTTAGAAGTGCTGGAGTTTCAGCTTTTGAAAGAGTCGGAGGAAAAACGGTCTGCCATGCTGCAAAAAATCTTGAACGCCAAGGAAGGGCTCGATTTTGCGCTTCAATGGTCTTTAAAAAAACCGCTGAACACTTCCTTCCTCTGTAAACTTCATGCCATTTTGAAAAGAGACGCCCCCAATCCCGAAGAAATCGGGCGCCTCAGGAAGAGGCAAAATTGGATAGGAGCTCAGGGGTGCCCCATCGAGGAGGCCTACTTTTTTCCGCCGAAGGCTCGCCTTGTCCCCAAATATCTCAAAGAGTGGGCAAGCTACCAGAAGATGAGACAAGAGCCCCTCGTGCAACTGGCTCTTCTCTTTGCGCAGCTGCTCATCATCCATCCATTCATGGACGGCAACGGCCGGGTGGCTAGAGACTACATCCCCTGCTTTCTCTACAAAAAGAAACTGCTTTCGAAGCCCTTTCTCTTCTTAAGCAGTTATTTCCAAGACCACCTGCTTCAGTATGTTCAGAAACTCTATGATATTTCCGAAAGCGGCGACTGGGAGAGTTGGATTCTCTATTTCTTAAAAGGGATTGCAGTCCGATCTCAAAGAATGCACGCCCAAGTAAAGCGGCTTTACATACTGTATCTCGAAGTGGGCAGTCGAGATCCGTTCATCCATCCTGTCTGTCTAAGAAAAAAGAAAAACCTCACCGGAAAATCGAGAGGGGTTTTTGTCTTTAAAGCCCTCTTCGATGCGATACGGTGAAGCTATTTGTCATCTCTTTGATAAGCGAGTGATTTCGCAATGAAAGAACTAAAAAAATGCTGGGTGATCAGAGTGTCTTTAAAAAGAATTCGTGTAAATTGATCAGGGGAAATGGCCGCTCGGCCTCGAAATAGAATTGTACTGTCGGCAAGATCTTCCCCGTTTTTGGCTATCATTCGAACCTCATGAGCGCCGAGAGCAGTAAGGAAACTTGACAGTGCGAAGAAGCTACCCAGAACAGGAAATTGGAAAGCGGCGATTAAAGCAACGACTGTACTAGCACCGCTGACAATCTCGATAACCCCCGCAGTTCCTTTGGAAAAAGAGAAGGAAGCGGAAAGCGATTTTCTCATGTTGGCCGCCTCTTCTGAGGGACTAAGAAGCATCGTTCGGATATCATTGAAGTTTAGATTTTGGTTTACCTGAGTCATTTTGACAAAACCCCCATTGGCAGAAATCGGGAAGTGATAGAAGTAAAAATGAAACTTTCAAAAGTCATAATTTGTCCTTCACAATCTGATCCACTTTACCATTAGCTGATGTATTTTACCATTAAAATATTGCGTGATAGAGAGGTAAATGTCGGTCTCCTAGAAGAGCGTCGAATCAGCAGTAAAATCTATCCCCAACATTTTGATCCTCAGTTATATAGAGAGTCCATAATACCAGCCGTTAATGCTTCTAAAAAATGGTTGATTATAATATGCAGTGTTCTATATAGTAATTGCGCCATTTTGTTTAAACAAGGAGATTTTAATGACAACCACCCCCGTATACAAGAATCAAGATCAAGAATACTTGCCTCGGATGACCGTGAAAGATTACGAGAGACTCGAAAAGGAGGAACGAGAAGCAGGTCTACCAGTTACGCTGCGACCCCCTGGATGGGATAAAGTCGTCGAAACTTCTAATTCAGATCTTAAGGATCGCGTTGCTATTGAAGACCCATCCAAATCCAGCTGCTGCCCATGCCCAAATTGGTTCTTCGGCAGAAACACGAAAGAAAAAACGGATTAAGACAAAAAATCCAAGTAGAGTGCGCCCGGTCTCCGGGCGCTGATTTTTAAGCCTGGCAAGTCTCGCCGCAAGTCCCGCTTTTTTTCATCCTGCGAGAGCCCGCTTTGCGCCGTTTTCTTCTTTTTACAGATTTCTTCGCGGTTTTTCTTTTCATCACTCTTCTTTTAGCAGTCTTTCTTTTCTTCTTTTTGCGCACAGCCATAATTTCCTCCTAGCTTGCAACAAATTTACCCTTGCCTGATCGAGAATTTTATTTCAATAGATGCGCATGACGAGAAGCGCGATATCGTCATGTTGCGGCGCGCCTTTGCTAAAAACTTCGATCTCTTTGAGAAGATGATCGACGATTGTTTGGGGTGGAAGTGCGCCAGAGCGTTTCAAAAATTCTTGCAACCTTTCCTTTCCGAACAATCGATCTGCGGGGTTATGCGCCTCTATGATCCCATCGGTGTAGAGAAAGAGCGCATCGCCCTTTTGTAACTTTTTTGTTTTGGTAGAAATCATATCGAAAGCTTGTGCGCCCATTGCAATCCCAGGAGTCCATAGACCTTCAACTTCCCCTTTATGGATCAAATAAGCGGGAGGGTGCCCTTGGCTGCAATACTCCAACGTTTTTGTGTCTGGATCATAGATCCCGATCCAAAGGGTCACGAACATCCCCGAATGTCTCGCATCGCGCCAAAAGAGATCGTTTGCTCCCAAAACGATTTCAGAAAGGGGCGCTTTCACTAAAGCAAGAGTCCGAAGCATGCTCCGCAGGCCTAGCGCATAGAGGCAGGCAGAGACTCCTTTTCCTGCCGTATCTGCGATGGCGATGAGCAGGCGGCCATCGTCCATGGGAAAAAGATCGTAAAAATCGCCTCCGACTTCTCTTGCCGGCAAAAAGCCTGAAGCAATCTCGATCCCTTTCAATTCCGGCAGATGCTTTGGAAGAAGGCTTGCTTGGATGTCATGGCCGATCTTCAATTCTTCCGCGAGCCGCTCCCGTGCGATCCTCTGCCGTTCGGCTTCTTGGCTGTGCATTAGAAGTTGGTCGAGCGTTTGGTTGAACTGTTTGCCGAGTTCATTGATCTCGAACCCCATTTTATCCGGCGTATAGCGGACATGGACAGCCCCTTCTCCGACCCGCTGCATGGCTTTGCAAAGCTCCCGGAGAGGTTTTGAGATCCGTTTCGTGATCAGCCAGACGATAAATCCTCCGATGATCCCGATAAAAAAAAGCAGCGTCAAAAAGTGGAAGAAATACCATGCCTTATGGAGCCGCTCCACTGCTTCTGTCGGAACTGAGAGATAAAGAAAAAAATCAGCTCCTTCTACGGGCAGCTGGATCGAAATGGGGCTCGCCTGCTTCGCGCCGATCAAGGTTTTCCCATCCTTGTCTACGAAAGCAAGGGAGGGAGAGAAAGAGGTTTTTTCGAAATGGGTCAGTTGATCGAATAAAGTATCGAGCGGCGTCGCTATCGCAAGGGCGCTCGAAGAAGAAATTTTTTTTCCTGTCAAAAGCGTATCGTCCTGCAAACTGAGAGTGGCGAAATGGTCTAGCAGCCCGCTCGGCATCGGCATTTCAAAAATGTGAAGCTGCTGCATGAAGGCCGGGTCGGTTTTGGCTCCCGCCGCATCGAGAACCTGCCATCCTAGGCTGTTCCTTTCCTCTAAAATCACCCTCTGGCCATTGGCCATGACTGAAAGATTTTCTTTAATGTCGGCCACAGTCTGTCGATATTCCTCGCGGTAAAGGAAAATACTATGGAGGAATAGGGGGACGACGAGCAGACAGAGGCTGACAATCACGGCCCTTTGGGCGAGCGACGAAGCCGCGTGGAGAGGCTTCAACCTTATCTTCTCATCCTGCATACTAGGCTCATGCTAGCAAAAAAGCTCTCGAGCTTACAACATCCCCGGGTACTCCATTGGGCTCAGATCCTTAAGACTCGGGTCTTGCGAGAAAAGTCGGGCGCGGTCCTCATTTCAGGGGAAAAATTCGTCCGGGAGCTTGCCCAAGACGCCCCTCTCCAATGCCTCATGACCTTGGAGGACCACCCCGAAATTCCGGCGGCCGAGCGTTTTCTTGTGAGCGGGCCCATTCTGAAGAAAATCACCGGTTTGGAACACCCTGACGGCTTTGCGGCTGTTGTACCTCTTCCGCCTCCCTCCGACCTAACGCCCTGCCGAAATCTCTTGATCCTCGATCGGATCGCCGACCCCGGCAACTTAGGCACGCTCCTTCGCACCGCTTACGCCCTTTCGTGGGATGGGGTCGTTGCGACCCCAGGCACTGTCGATTTTTTCAATGACAAAGCCATTCGGGCCGCGCTTGGAGCCACGTTTAGGCTCCCCTATTCCATTGAGCCACCAGAGACAATCGCTTCTTGGAACTTTTCTTTTTATGTGGGCGACGTTCAGGGCACACCCCTCAAAGACGCCGCTTTCAAAAGCCCCTGCGCCCTCATTTTGGGCAATGAAGGGCAGGGGGCCTCGCCCTGGACGGTGCGCTATGAAAAAATTCATATCCCAATGAGGAAAGGGGCCGAATCGCTGAACGTCGCCGCAGCGGGAGCGATCCTCCTTTACGCCATGAGGCCCTCATGAGACACTTCGATCACGAGGAGGAATTTCACTCCCGCGACCGCAAGCAGCACCGGAAAGAGCGAAAACTGGCCCAAAACACCGACCGCTCCAAATTCAAAAAAACCGATCTCGAGGTGAACACCGTGGAAATGGCTTCTCATTTGCGCCGCGGAAGAGTCATCGCAATTTCCGGGGAGGGGGCTTTTGTCGACTTTGAGGGCGAGACGACCCTTTGCTCCTTGAAAGGGCTGATGAAAAAAGAGAGGCCCCAAGTCAAAAATCTCATCGCCGTCGGCGACTGGGTCGGGTGTACCGAGGAAGGGGCCATCGAACAGGTCGAAGAGCGGACCTCCACTTTAGCCCGCGCCGACATCAGCGGGAGAAAAGAGCAGCTCATCGCCGTAAATGTCGACCAGGTCATCATCACGGTTTCTCTCGTCAACCCTCCTTTGAAACCGGCTCTCGTCGATCGATACCTCATCTCCGCCGAAAAAGGGAGGATCCATCCGATCATCGCTATCAACAAGATCGATCTATTGGAAAACGCGCCTCCGCTTGATCAAGAACGCTACCGCGAGTTTTTGGCCTCCTATGAACCTCTCGGATGGCCGATTCTCTCTTTAAGCAGCGAGACGAGGGTTGGCCTTGACGCCCTCCGCTCCCTCCTTCAGAACAAAACTTCGGTCTTCTCCGGCCAATCGGGAGTCGGGAAATCGTCTCTCTTGAACGCTTGTTTCGGGTTCGATCTCAAGACGGGAGAGCTTGCGGCGAAAACGGCCAAAGGTTCGCATACGACGACCACCGCATCGCTCATTCCCTTGCCGGGAGGCGGGTACTGCGTCGATACTCCCGGCATCCGCAGTTTTGGGATCTGGGATCTGACCAAAGACGACGTGAAAGACCATTTCACTGATTTTGCTCACCTCACCAAAGAGTGCAAATATCCCGATTGCAGCCATATCAATGAACCCGAGTGCGGGGTGCAAAAAGCTCTAAAAGAGGGCCGCTTAGCCTCACTCCGCTACGAGTCCTACGCAAATCTTCTCGATGAGATTGCGAGCGGGTCGAAATCTAAAAAAACCTGGAGTTGAACGTGTACGAAATCGCATCGTGCCATGCCCTCGAGATCCTCGATTCCCGCGGAAACCCCACTCTTGAGGTCACCGTAATCACAAAAGAGGGGGCAAGGGCCAAGGCGGCGGTCCCCTCCGGGGCTTCTACCGGCGAACATGAGGCGGTAGAGCTCAGGGACAACGATCCAAAGCGCTATGGAGGCAAAGGCGTCTTGAAAGCGGCCGCCCATGTGAACGGCCCTTTGCAAAAAAGGCTCCTCGGCATGTCGGTCCTTCATCAAGAAGAGATCGATAAAGCTATGATCGATCTCGACGGCACGCCCAATAAAAGCCGATTTGGGGCCAATGCCATTCTCGGCATCTCCTTGGCTTCTGCAAAATGCGCCGCGGCAGCCAAAAAACTGCCTCTTTACCGATATCTTGGCCAAGACGCCTCTCTTTTGCCTTGCCCCATGATGAATATCCTGAACGGCGGCGTCCATGCCGATAATGGCCTCGATTTCCAAGAATTCATGATCCGTCCCCTCGGCGCCCCAACATTCAAGGAAGCCCTTCGTGCAGGCGCCGAAGTTTTCCATGCCCTCAAATCGATCCTCAAGAAAAAAGGGCTCTCTACAAATGTCGGCGACGAAGGGGGATTCGCGCCGCCGCTCGGAGCGAATGAAGAAGCCCTCGATCTCATCCTCTCGAGCATAGAAAAAGCAGGTTACCGGAAAGGGAAAGATTTCACCCTCGCTTTAGACTGCGCGGCCTCCGAATTCTATGTAAAACCGCTTTACATCGAGAAAAAGTTAAAGGATGCGGGAAAGGACTATCGAAAACAGACGGCCAAAGAGCAAATCGACTATCTTGCCAAGATGGCTGCCACGTATCCGATAGACAGCATCGAAGACGGCCTCGACCAGAACGATTGGGAGGGATGGGCGCATCTCACCGAGGCGCTCGGCAAGAAACTGCAGCTTGTCGGCGACGACATTTTCGTCACGAACCCTAAAATTTTACGGAAAGCGATCTCGATGCATGTCGGAAATGCGATCCTTATCAAAGTGAACCAAATAGGGACATTGACCGAAACGATCGAGACTGTGGAGTTAGCGAAGAAAAGCGGATACCGCACCGTGATTTCCCATCGATCTGGAGAGACGGAAGACACCACGATTGCCGACCTTGCGGTGGCTCTTGCAGCGGGGCAGATCAAAACCGGTTCGCTTTGCCGCTCCGAGCGGGTAGCAAAGTATAACCGGCTCCTCGAAATCGAAGAAGAACTTGGCAAGAAAGCTATTTACGCCCCCCGCTTGAATTAAACTAGCCCTTCCCTCTATCTAAACAAAAAAGAGGGACGATAATGCGCCATATAGTCGCTTTGTTCGGCGAGTCGGAAAAGGGGGAGTTTAAAAAACCTTATGTTCTCCATGAACTGCCGCAGCTCATCGATTTCCTAGGCAACCCACCGGCTGGAAGCGAAGGTTTGTTCTTCGCGATCCAAGCGCTCCTCTATAAGAGAGAGCTCATCTATTTCCGCGTTGAGGAAGAAGGGTTTAGCCGCGGCGACTACATGGCCGGGTTCAAGCACCTGGAGGTTTTAAAGCGGCTTCACGCTCTAGCCTTGCCGGGCGTCGGAGATGTGGAAATCCTGGAAGCTTCGCAGCGCCTTTGCGAGATCCACAAGAGCCCCCTCATTTCTACGCAAAAAGACCTCTTCGACTACCTGACCGCTTAACGACTTTGGATTGAGGCGTATTGAGGGGTCCAGAACGTCTCATCGATTGCTTTTTGTAAGACTGCATCGGTAGCGCTCGGCGCGACCTTTTCCAACACGGCCTGTTTCGAGATCCGAAGGGCGAGTTTTTTGGCAACCTCCCGCACAAATTCTGGCGGGGGAAAAAGGAGAGCCCCCTCCTCTTTCAACGCGGGAGAGAGGCTTGCCAGCTCTTCCGAGGCCGCGATAAACATCCCAGGTGTGACCCGTTTTGCTTTCGAGGCCACAACAGCTAGTCCCATTGCCGGGAAGATATAGTAGTTGTTGCATTGGGCGATCTTGTAGGTTTTTCCCTTGTAGACGACATCTGGATAGGCGGTGCCTGTGGCAATCAGCGCCTTCCCCTCCGTCCAGGCTATTAGATCGGCGGGAGCCGCCTCGCACTTAGAGGTGGGATTCGAGAGCGGGAAAATGATGGGCCGTTCGATGTTTTTTGCCATAGCCCTGATCGCTTTTTCGGTGAAAACTCCCGCGCAGCCCGACACCCCGATCAAAATCGTAGGGCGCGCCTTTTCGACGACCTCTTCCAAGGTAATGTCTTTCGCAGGGTCCATCCCCATGCTCGATACCACTTCCTTGACTTGGGCATAATTTTTTTGCGCCGGGCTCAGGTCTGTCATGCCGGTATGGATGAGCCCATGCCTGTCGATCATCCAAATTTGATGGCAGGCATCCTTGGGAGAAAGGCCGCGCCTTTGCATTTCGTTTCCGATCTCGTCGGCGATCCCAGTTCCTGCGGAACCGGCGCCATAAATGACCACCTGCTGCTCTGTGATCCGCCCTTGATTGACCTCTACTCCGGCTAAAATTCCGGCCAGCGCAACCGCCGCTGTTCCTTGGATATCGTCGTTGAACGTGCAGCAGCGGTCCCGATACCGATCGAGGAGGGCTCTTGCATGCTCTTTCGCAAAGTCTTCCCATTGCAAAAGAACGTTCGGATAGCGCTTCAGGATCGCTGTTACGAACCGGTCGACAAAATCGTCGTACTCCTTCCCTCTGACCCGCTTGTGCCTCCAGCCAAAATAAAAGGAGTCTTTCAGCCGCTCTTCGTTATCGGTCCCCGTATCGAGGATGATGGGAAGGGCGATTCCCGGATAGATCCCTCCGCATGCGGTGTAGAGGGAAATTTTTCCAATCGGGATGCCCATTCCGCCGATCCCCTGGTCGCCAAGCCCGAGGATCCTTTCCCCGTCGCTCACGACAATCACCTTCACATCCGGCAGCTCGATGTTCGCAATGATCTCTTCCATGCGATCTTTTTCTGGATACGAGATGAAGAGGCCTCGGGAGCGGCGATAGATTTCGCTAAATCTTTGGCAAGCCAGCCCAACGACCGGGGTATAGATCATCGGCAGCATTTCGCCGATATGCTCCGTGAGAAGGCGGTAGAAAACCGTTTCGTTGCGGTCTTGCAGCTCGCGTAAAAAAATATGGCGGGAGATGTCTTCCGTTTTTTTCTTATACGCCTGATAGGTCCGGGCCACTTGCTGCTCTAAGGTCTCGATGGCGGCGGGGATCAGCCCATGGAGCTTGAATTTTGTCCTCTCCTCATGAGAAAATGCCGTCCCTTTGTTCAAGATCGGATGTTCCAAGACCTCTCTTCCTTTCAGCTGGGTCTTCAGGGAACGGTCAGGGCCGATTTCATAATAGCTCATGGGTGGGTCATCTCTTCCGGAACGACATGTTTGTCAAACTCCTTGCCGCTTAAATAGCCCAATTTCAAACAGGCAGCGCGCAGCGTCGTCCCCTCCTCGAAAGCCGTGTGGGCCACGGTTGCGCTCTTATCATAACCGATGACCGGGCTCAGCGCCGTCACCAGCATCAGAGAACTTTTCACATACTCCTCGATCCTTTTCCTGTTTGCTTCAATGCCTGCTACGCAATATTTCTCGAACATACGGCATGAGTCCTTCAGGATCAAAATCGAATGGAGCAAGTTGTGGATGATCACAGGTTTGAAGACGTTCAATTCGAAATTGCCTTGCGATCCTCCAAAACCGATGGCCGCATCGTTGCCCATCACCTGCACTGCGACCATCGTCAACGCTTCGCATTGGGTCGGATTCACTTTTCCCGGCATAATCGATGATCCCGGTTCGTTTTCCGGTAAGAAAATCTCGCTGAGGCCGCAGCGGGGCCCTGAACCTAGCCAACGCAAATCGTTTGCGATTTTCATGAGCGCCGCGGCCACTGTCTTCAAGGCGCCGCTGACGAAAACGATTTCATCATGGGAAGAAAGGGCCGCGAATTTGTTCGGATGGGATCTGAAGGGAAGTCCCGTCAGCTCCGCGATCTTATTCGAGGCTTTTTCCGCAAATTGTGGATGCGTATTTAAACCTGTCCCTACCGCCGACCCTCCGATGGCAAGGTCGTAGAGGCCATCAGCTGCCTGCTCGATCCCTTTCATGCTTCTTTCCAAAAGAGAGACGTAGCCGGAAAACTCCTGGCTGAGCATGAGGGGCGTCGCGTCTTGCAAATGAGTCCGTCCGATTTTGACGATCCCCTGAAATTCCTTCTCTTTCTTTGCAAAAGCCGATTTCAAACTTTTCAAGGCGGGAAGGAGCCCCTTCTGGATTTCCAGAGCGGCTGCAATGTGCATGGCGGTTGGAAACGTATCGTTCGATGATTGGGACATATTGACGTGATCGTTGGGATGGATCGGATCTTTGCTTCCAAGCACGCCTCCGGCGATTTCGATGGCCCGGTTCGCGATCACCTCGTTCACGTTCATGTTCGTCTGCGTCCCACTGCCCGTCTGCCAGATGTGCAAGGGGAAATGAGAGGCAAGTTTTCCCGAGATGACCTCATCAGAGGCTTGGACAATCAAGCCTAGACGCTTCTTGTCCAATTTTCCTAAATCTCCATTGACGAGCGCCGCCGCTTTTTTTAAGATCCCGAAAGCCTGAATCAGCTCCGGGGGCATCAGGTCCCTGCCGATCGAAAAGTGCTTGAGAGAGCGCATCGTTTGCGCGCCGTAGTAGCGATCGGCTGGGACCTCCACCTCTCCCATGCTATCTGTTTCTCGACGGAACTTTCCCATGTTCTGGCGTATATACCGAGAGGGATTTAAAAATCGAGTTATGGCAAGAAGGCGCCCTGAATTTGAGCCAGGCCCTGCCGGCGCCGAAGCAGCTAAACTTAAAAAGTTTAGCGATGCAGGCGGGACACAAATTCAGTGGCTGTCTGACGACGCCAGAACCAATTTTTCAATCACGAGCGGTATACTTAGCCAGAGGGCAAAGTCAATCGGCACTCCAAGAACCCTAACCGGATTCACATCTTTTTGGCAGGAGAGCCAGGCGCGGAGGGCCGGAGGGAATTAGAAGCCTCTCCAAAGTTCAAAATGTGAATCAGGTTCATGTACATGATGTCGCCTTTCGGCATGCCTTTCTCGAGATTGACTGCGTTGCCACTGAATGCCTCCGGATTCGTGAGAGTCAAGGTAGCTGCCATAATGTGGGTGGCTGGGAATACGTTCCACTCAGATTTGAATTCGCCAAAATCTCCACTGATCGTGAGACTTTTGAATGAAGTCCAAAGGTCATTGAACTGGCCGGAGGGCTGCCAAGTCGATCCGTATCGGACAGTTAATGGCCGCCGTAGCTTTAAGATTTTCCTAGTGGGACTTAAAGCGCATGGCCTACGCGGATTCCAGGGGGTAAGCTCAGGAATGATCGGCCAGAAATAGTCGGCCCAATAGACCGTTGGCAAGTTATTGAGGAACAAACCTTCCGAGGCAGCCACATTGAATTGAAATCTATCGATCTCCCTCTGAACGGCTGGTGATGGCGGGCCAGGAGGTCCGGGCGGTCCAGGCGGTCCAGGGGGCGGGGGCGGAGGCGGAGGGGTAGAGGCCGTATCGAAGTTCAAAACATGGCCCATGAATGTAAGAGCCGCTAATGGAATTCCTCCGGCAACGTTCCCAATATTGACGGTGAGGCCGCCTGGCGTGATCGTGGGAGTGAACATGCCGGAAAGGATCACATTTGCCGCTAAAACGTGGGTTGTCGGAGAGGTATAAGTGGTGCCATCGCTTTTCAAGATCGTCAAAGGCGCCCGCGTTAAAATGTAATTAGACGGAGCGAATCCTGCAGGAGCCGAGATCGTGATCGTCGCGGCCGGTCCCCCGGCAACGATGTCGGAAAGGGCCGAATAATTTTGCATCGTGAGCGAGATATTTCCAAAGACTGTCATGCACTCATAAGGGCCCATCAGAAGCGTGCCTGTCGTAATCGTAACGCCGCTTCCATTTGTGCTGACAATCGTCGCAACGCCGGCTGGGACAGGGACCGTTCTGCCCGCAAGCGAGAGAGCCGTGAATCCATTTTGTGTGCCGGTCCCCGTTGTTGTGATCGTGGTACCGTTCAAAATCAAAAGGCCTGCCGGGAACCCACTACTATAACCCGCATCGGGTTGAAGGATCACGTTCCCTCCCGAACCCGATGCTCCGCTCGTATTGATATCGGCAATCGTGACAGAGCCGCCGATCGCGTATATGTCGACGTTTCCGCCGCTTCCTGCCGAGTTTGTATTGATATTGCCGACAGTGGCGCTTCCCGTTTTAGAAATCAGCGTGACATGGCCGCCGTTCGCGCCTGCAGCTCCCGTCGTCGTGGTCGCTCCTGTGATTGTGATGTTGCTTGTGGAATTGATCCAAAGCGGTCCGCCATCCCCCGCGCCAGGCGTTGTCGTGATGGTGCTGCCAAATGAATAGCTGTTTCCGACGAGGCTGATGCCGAGCGCCCCGGTTGTGGCGGCCGCCCCAGTTACTGTTGTGAGGCCGGACCCAGCCAACTGGCTAAACGTGAGGGCACTGAACGACCCAGAAAAAGTTGAGGTGGTTGCGTTGACGATCGTCACATTGCCAAGCGGCACTAGATTTCCTGCATTGCCATTGACTGTGATCGAGTTTGTGCCCGGATTGAAAGTCAGGTTTTGCCCATTGAGAGACGTTCCATTGACTGTCCCTCCCAAAGCGATTGGACCATTGCTGGTGGTCAAGATAGAAGGCGTCGTCAACGCGACATTGCCCGTAGTCATGGTGATCGAATTGCCCGCCCCTTGCAAAGTGACGCTGCCGCCTATCGTATAGGAAGTCGAACTTGTGCTCGTCAAAGAGTTCAACGCCGTATTGGAACCGACGTTCCCATTGAAAGCGAGCGGCCCAGCCCCAGAGGCAGCGACAAGGTTAAAGTTTCCATCTATGGTGCCATTGAATGCAACACCTGTGGAACCGCTGACAGTGACGGGATTTGGCGTGCTGGACGTCAATACGGTGGTGCCGTTGATTGCAACAGCGCCTATTGCAGAGATCGTACAATTGCCAAGTAAAATATCGGAATTTTGAATCCCATTGTAAGCGATATTTCCTCCCGCTGCATTCACAGTGCAACTCGACATATTGATGCCGGCCCCGCCGCTTAAGATAGAGGAGTTCGAATTTCCGTTGATGGCAATCGATCCGG
>CAYTXY010000015.1:0-16114 GCA_964441355.1 uncultured bacterium | reverse complement strand
TAATGCTAGGCCCGGTGGGTCCGGTTGGTCCCGTTGCACCTGTTGGCCCAGTTGGCCCAGTTGGTCCGGTTGGCCCAGTAGGCCCTGTTGGTCCAGTGGGTCCTGTAATGCTAGGCCCGGTGGGTCCGGTTGGTCCCGTTGCACCTGTTGGCCCAGTTGGTCCGGTTGGCCCTGTAGGTCCCGTGGGCCCTGTAGGTCCTGTCCATCCTGTCGGTCCGGTGGGTCCTGTAATGCTAGGCCCCGTGGGACCGGTAGCCCCTGTCGGCCCTGTTGGTCCAGTGGATCCTATCGTCCCTGTTGGTCCTGTCGGCCCTGTTAGTCCGGTTGGTCCAGTGGGTCCTATCGACCCTGTTGGCCCGGTTGACCCAGTAGGCCCCGTGGGACCAGTTGGGCCTGTTGCGCCTGTTGGGCCTGTAGATCCAGTGGGACCGGTAATGCTAGGACCGGTCGGTCCGGTACTGCCTGTTGGACCTGTCGGACCTGTTTGTCCTGCCGTACCCGTTGGCCCAGTGGGACCTGTAATGCTAGGACCACTTGCACCGGTAGGACCTGTTGGACCGGTAATGCTAGGACCGGTTGGTCCGGTACTGCCTGTTGGACCTGTCGGACCTGTTTGTCCTGCTGTACCCGTTGGCCCAGTGGGGCCAGTAATGCTAGGACCAGTTGCACCGGTAGGGCCTGTTGGGCCAGTGATGCTAGGACCTGTTGGTCCAGTAGGTCCCGTCGGGCCGGTAACGCCTGTTGGACCTGTCGGACCTATCGGCCCTGTGGGACCGGTTGGACCTCCAGGTGGACCTGGGGGACCTGGAGGTCCCGGTGGGCTCGGAGGTCCCGGCGGGCCCGGTGGGCCAGGTGGACCTTGTTTGGGCGGCTTTCCGCAATCGCGATCTCGACCCAGGATGTCGATAGGATAAGAAAGGGTAATCAAAAAAAGAAAAAAGAAGAGGGTAAAACGATTAAGAAAAGAATTCGACGCTGTAAAAGTACGCAAAAAATCTCTAAAAAAGTTAAAGTTTTTACCAAGAATTCTCTCTCGAGAGGGTCTTTTCAGCAAGGAAAATTTTTAAGGAAAATTAACAGATGTGGCCGCACTTTGGTCGCCATTGGACGTGAAGAAAGAAATGCCGTAAGTCACTGGCCCGTTTTGTGCTTGATTGGGGTCAACGAATGTAGTCATGTTGCCAGGGCCGGAACCAATTTTTTGTCCGTTCCTGTAAACGAGGAATCCTGCAAGAGAGGGATCCGGGGAAGAATCCCATGAGAGTGTGTTCATATATTCGGTAAAGAGTCCAAAGGATTGGCTGGTTTGTGCCACAGAGAGATTGATTGGAGGAGAAATTGGAGTGCTGATCCCAGGCGCTGTTTGGACGGTCGCAATCCCATCGTAGTTCATCCACACAGCGGCAATCTGGTTTAAACCGCCAATGAATGTAGATGCGATGCTCGGATATCCGTTTACGGCGCCAGACGAGACCGTTTGATAACCGGTCCTATTCACGAATGAAGAGTTGGTGTTTACCTGAAATGACTGGATCTCGATGTTGCCGCTTTCCGCATTGAAACACATGAATGTCCCGAATGCGTAGCCTGATGCATTGACGGAAAAAGTACCTGCATAAGCGTAAAGATTGGCGAGTAATAAGGGCACGGACGGAACCCATCCTGTTGAGGTGAGAGCGGACGCTTCGTAAGTAAATGTCGATCCATCGTAGGAATTGATCCAGAAAAGCACTCCGGTTTCGACCTTGTTAAACGAAAGAGTGATGGAGAGGTCTGATGGATTGCGAAGTCCTGAGGCAGAGAGGTCGACAGGAGGTTGCCAGGATCCATTCAGAGGCCGGTAAGCGGCTTGCACAATGACGTTAGTAAAGGCTTGGTTTGATAAACTATACCGGTACCAAGCTGCCAAAATGTTTCCCGACGAATCGATCGCAATTTTCGGATATACGCTGTTGTATACGTTGTTCGAAATAGCGATCCCGCTAGACCATGACCCGCCTACTGATTTTGTCGAAAAATAAATGGTATCGATGGTATTGAGCAAACTATGCCATACGGCTGCCGCAGTGCTATTTGCGTTCAGGGCGATTTGAGGGGAATCTCCAGATGCTGCTAGCGTATCAGCTACCGACGGCCAATCTTGCATCGCTGGTTTTGTTTTAGACAGTACCCCCCCGTTTTCTACCCACACTGCGATCACATCGCCTGTTGGGTCGGCAGCTACTTGGGGTGCTGTCGCCCCAGATCCAGAAAGGATCGTTTCCGCGCTCCAATTGCCTCCGAATGGAAGGGAGGAAGATGCGATAGCGCCGCTCTCTTCCCACACGGCTGTTGCATTCCCAGCTCCATCAACTGCCAATTGCAAGAGGGAGGCGCCCATATTTGAGACAGTCGCTGCCATTCTTCCCCAAGACCCTCCGAATAGGCGGGTGTTGGCTTTCACAACTCCCTCTTCGATCCAAGCGGCGACGAGGTTGCCGTTTGGATCGCTTACTATCTGAGGATCCGAAGCATTGACCATGGGAGATGAAAGGGTAGAGGGGGACGACCAGGAAATAGAATCCGAGGAAGCAGAAAAAGGGATGAAGAAAAAAAGAAAAATCATTAGCAGTGTCGATAGCACGGCAAGCCCTTGGACAAAAGTATACTACGCTCGGAGTATACTATTTGACAAGATTACCAATTGAATTTCCAGCAATCGGATGCACCGAGAGGCATGACTTCAAATCGCTCAACGGGCTGATAGATCTGTCGGTTTGTAAAGCAGCAGACTCCGTTTTTCCACGGAGGGGGATTTCATAAAGGGGTAAGGAAAAAATTATCAGAGCTTGCCAAATTGTTTCAAAAACAGAATCGTGGCGCACGCTCAAATCTAGGGCTAAAAAATCTTTATATTGAGGACGGATACGAAACTCTCCTCCCAATGTGTTTTTGCACCGAGTCCCTGCCAAAAAATAAGGTCCCCCCGCGAGATAGAAGAAGAATTTTTCACAGTAGTCGATGGCGAGCCAACCCACTTCCCCATTTAATGCATAGGAAACATACTCGATTCGGTCGCGCGTAGCCAAAAAATCTCCAATGAAATCATCGAAAACGCAGTGTTTTAGGTGTCTTCTTGGGCCAAATGGAACATAGACATTTGCCCTAAAATCCCATCTACAACCCAAAACTTCTAACCCCGCGCCGAATTGATTGAAATAGCCAATATTGCCTTGTCGATAATCATAGTAAAAATTCAATCCGAATATATGATTGTCGACACAACATTCATCGGGAATATATCTTGCAATGAGACCCACATTGGCTGCATATGTATTATCCTTAAAACGGTGTCCCCGTAGATCGATCATCGGCATCCATTGTCCTGGAGTGTATATGGGCGCCCAAACAATTGTCAGGGTTGCATAGTCTCTTCCAAAAGGGATGTCTGATTGGGTCGCCAAGTCGTAATCCATTGTGACTCTTTTGGGGATGTAAAAAGCGTCGCTTTGTTCCGAATGGTTTACATCATTGGGCGCCTTCTGTTCGCTTGCTGAGGAGGAAAAAATGCGTTTCTTACCTGCGAAGAATGGCTTTTTGCTAGATCTATTCTTAGGGAAAAGAGAAATGGACTCAGAATGAGCGTTGGATGGATTTTGAGAATGGGTAACATTGAGTTCTTGAGAGATTAGGGGACCCGATTCACTGGATTGATAATGAAAACGATGATAATTGGACCGGAGATCATTCTCGTATGCTAGAAAGGCAACGAAGAGAAGGGTCAAAGCTTGAGAAGACGATTTAATCCACTTTATGATCATTCATTACAACAGTTAGAAAGTCTCAGAAGGTCAAGCCATCCTACTTTTTTCCTTTATCCTCCGAATAGTTATTTGTATATACTTGCCTGGGTATCTTTTTTCAGTTCCCTCAAAAACCGCCACTAAGTGAAAATCACTCTTATGGGTACGTTTTCTAGGGAAAGTTTGGAGCTGCTTCGGAGCCGGATCGACCTTGTCGAGGTCTTGAGCCCTTATCTGAAGCTGCAGCGCGCGGGCGCCGTCTACAAGGCGCTTTGTCCTTTCCATGACGAAAAGACTCCGTCCTTTGTGATCCAAAGAGGGGACAACCACTACCATTGCTTCGGGTGCGGGGCGCATGGCGACGCCATCCAATTTTTGATGACCTATCTCAAGATGACTTTTGTCGAAGCGGTGGAAAGCCTCGGCCAAAGGTTCCATGTGCAGATCGAAGAGGTAGAAGGAGGGGACCTTCCAAAAGGCCCTTCGAAAACCCTCTTGAAGGAAGCCCTCGAACAGGCGAGCCGTTTTTATCACTACTACCTCCTGCATACACATGTTGGGCACGCGGCCCTCGATTACCTCTACAGCCGCGGGATCGATCTCGATTTCATCCAAGAGTTTGAACTGGGCCTTGCCCCGAAGGCCCCCCATTTTCTCAAGGCGATGTGGGAACTGAAGATCTCGAACGCCCTCCTGGAAGGAGCTGGGCTTCTTTCAAAAGGGCGGGAGTTTTTTTCCGACCGGATCACGATCCCGATCCGCGATGCAGGTGGGGCGGTCATCGGATTTTCCGCCCGCAAATACAAGGCGGAAACTTTTGGCGGCAAATACATCAACACGCCTGAAACGCCCCTTTTCAAAAAGTCGAAGGTGCTCTTCGGCCTGAGCTTTTCCCGAAAGAGGATAGCGAAAGAAAGGCGGGCTCTGATCGTAGAAGGGCAGATCGACGCGCTCCGCCTGATCCATTCGGGCTTCGACTGGGTGGTCGCTGGGCAGGGGACCGCTTTTACCGAAGAGATGGTCAAGGAGTTGATCCATCTCGGGGTGCGTGAAGTATTTTTAGCATTAGATGGGGATGCCGCAGGCCAAGAGGCGGCTGTGAAGATCGGCCATCTTTTCCAAAAAGAGGGGGTCGAAGTTCGGGTCGTAAACCTTCCCGAAAAATGCGATCCCGATCTTGTCATCCAGGAAAAAGGGCCCGAAGAGTGGCAAAAACTTCTTAACTCCAGCGGCGATTACCTCGCTTTTCTCGTGAGCCATTTTTCGAAATCGATCAACATCCAATCCCCCGCGGGCAAGAACGAATTGGTGCAGACCATCGCTAAGAAGATCAGGGAATGGGACCATCCGCTCATGGTCCATGAGAGCTTGAGGAAGCTGGCCCGACTCACAGAGACTCCTGAAACGATCATCGGCGCTCCAGAGGCCCCTCCCCAAATCCATATCAAGCGCTCGGCGAGCGTCACCTTTTCCGAGATCGACCCTGACCGGATTCTCGAAGCCGATCTTCTCCGATGGCTTTTTCTCATGGGAGAAACGGTCCCGGAACTTTTGCAAATCGCTGCAAAAAATCTTAAGCCGGAGCATTTCCGGACGGCGCCAGGACGTGCCCTCTATGAAAAATACATGGCCGCCTCTTTGGAGAACAAACCGAAAGACCTCCTGTCGCTTGCCATCGATCTCGAACGGCCTGAAGAGCAGCTTTTCTTAGCCGAGATTTTGCAAAAGAAAGTGAACCGGGAGCGGGCCGCCCTCTGCTTTACAGAAACGGTCCAAAAAATCCTGGAGCGGCATTGGATGAGAGAAAGAGAGGAGATCAAACTCCAGATCTATAGCGGCAACCGCAGCGAGGCGGCAGTGCTTGAGCTGGCTAGGAAGTTCGATGAGATCAAGCGGCAGCGGCCGGAAGTGGTCAAGTGAGATAGGTTCATGAACGACCATATCGTACTTTTCGACGATGAATGTCCCTTGTGCCATAAAGCGGTGCAACATGTCATCGAAATCGATAGAAAAAAGCAATTCTTGTTCGCCCCATTGAGAGGCAAGACGGCGCGAGAAGTTTTGTCGGGGCCCCAAAAAGAGCTAAGAGGAGCCAATAGCCTTGTCCTTGCTGAAAATTACCAGTCGACGGAACGGAGGTTCTGGATCCGCTCCCACGCGATCTTCCGGATCTACTGGCTTGTTGGAGATGGGTGGGGGCTCGTCGGGATCCTTTCCTTTTTGCCAGGATGGCTTGGCGATTTTTTCTACAATTGGGTCGCCGCCCACAGGCATCAGTTCAAGCTGCAGATGCCGGAAGCGAACGAGCCGCAGGATCGCTTTTTGCCTTGAGCAGCTCTTAAGCAAGCTTGTCGGCGAGCGTGGCGACGAGTTTGTCAATAGGGATGCGGGTCTGCTGCATCGAGTCGCGCTCCCGCAGAGTCACGGTGTCGTCCTTCTCGATCGTGTCGAAATCGATGGTGACGCAAAAGGGGGTGCCGAGCTCGTCCTGGCGGCGGTACCGTTTTCCGATAGCGCCCGACTCATCGTACTCGGAGACCCAGAATTTTTGCAGCAGGTCGAAGACGGCGCGGGCTTTTTCCGCAAGCGGCTCTTTTTTCATCAGCGGGAAAACTGCGACCTTCACGGGAGCGATCCTTGGGGCGAGGTGGAGGACGGTGCGCAATTCGCCATTTTCCAGCTGCTCTTCATCGTAAGCATCGCAAAGAAGGGCAAGAAGCGTCCTCTCGACTCCGAAAGTTGGCTCGATGACGTGAGGCACGAATTTTTCCCTTGTCTCAGGATCGGTGTATTCGATCGGATGGCCGGAAAATTCAGCGTGCCGCTTAAGATCGAAATCGGTCCTGTAAGCCAGGCCGTAGAGTTCCGAAGTGCCGAACGGAAAATCGTAAACGATGTCGACGGTCCGTTTCGAGTAGTGGGAAAGCTGTTCTTTCGGATGCTCTTTTTCGTGGAGGCGGGCAGGGTTCAATCCAATGAGTTTGCACCAGTCGCGCATGCACTGCAGCCAATCTTCGAACGTTTTTTCCCACTCGGACTCGCGGATGAAGTATTCGATTTCCATTTGTTCGAACTCGATCACGCGGAAGACGAAATTGCCCGGCGTAATCTCATTGCGGAACGCCTTCCCGATCTGGGCGACACCGAAAGGGATTCTGACGCGGACAGTGTCGATGATATTCTTGAAGTCGAGGAAGATCGCCTGGGCCGTCTCGGGCCGCAAATAGGCCACGTCGCCATCGGCTCCCGTTTTGCTCATGTGAGTGTGGAACATGAGGTTGAAGGTGCGCGCTTCGGTGAAATCTTGGGCGCCGCAAGTGGGGCATTTGATCTTTTCTTTCTTGACTGCCTCAGTCATTTGCTGGACGGTCATCCCTTCAGCGCTTTTGTGGAGGGCCTCTTCGATCAAATGGTCGCAGCGGAAACGGCCCTTGCACACTTTGCAGTCGATCAAAGCATCGTTGAACCCTTCTAAGTGGCCGGAAGCTTGCCAGGCTTTGGGGTGGAGGAGGATCGGCCCATCGAGGCCCACCATGTCGCGCCGCCCTTGGACGAATTTTTTCCACCATAAGTCCTTGACGTTCTTCTTGAGCTCGGCGCCGTAAGGGCCGAACGAATAGGTATTGGCAAAACCTCCGTAGATCTCGGAGCCGGGATAGATGAACCCTCTCCGTTTGCAGAGAGCCACAATGGGCTTTAGAGTGTCTTGGACTGTGGGTGTTTTCGCCATAAGGATACCAGTATACTCACTTCCCTGATATCATACAGGCATGGAGCCGTTCTTTTCCATCCTCATCCTTGCCCGAAGCTCTTTGCATCTGCTTCCATTGACCTTGGACACGATCAAATCCCAAATCGGGAAAGACTTCGAGGTCGTCATCGTGTCCAGTTGCAGGCAAGCCATCGGCCCGCTTGCTCCTGTCACCCCTGGCCTTCGTATTGTCACAGCAAAAGATAAAAAAATTTCTCAAATGGTCAATGTTGGGATCCGGGAATCCAAAGGGCGCTATCTCCAATTCCTCGATCCAGGGGATCGTTTCCTTTCCCATCAGGGGCTCTCTTATTTGCGGCAACTCATCCAAGACAGCAGCGAGCCCCACCTAGTCTATTCGGGGTTTTTAATGCGCGGACCGGATGAGCCCCCTCGGGCAGTCTCTTTCACTTTCAACCAAGAAATATTGCAAAAAGGGCTGTTTCCGAATCATTTCCGCTCTTCTTGGTTTCGGCGCGATATCCTTGAGGACCTTGGAGGGTTTGACGAAATGTTCACCCACCGCCCCGCATTCGATTTCCTTTGCAGGCTCTATCAAAAAAAAGATCTAAAAGTCGTATACAGCCGCAGGGTTTTGACCGATTCGGACCCCCGCATGACCTCACCATGGGAAATGGTCGGCTACGTGGCAGAAACCTGCCGGATCCTCTACCGCCACTTCGGGCTTTTGCCTGCTCTTCGGTGGATTTTTGTCCAAGATCATCTGAAAATGCTGAAGTGGTCAGTCCGCCTTCTCAAGCAAGCCTTCTGGAAGGCTTAGTATTTAGGGCGTTTTTCCGACCAGCGCTTGAGCCAGGCGTCGATCGAAAGCCGGCCTGGCCCGAAAACAAATACCATGAGGCAGGTGATTAAGAAGGGATAAGGCGTTTGATTGACAAGCGTTAGGGGATCGAAAAGAAACCGGAAATGAGAAATATTCCCTGCATGGGCGGTGCCCAAAGCCGTCACTAAGAGAAAGATTAAAGGAATTGCGGCTAATCGGGAGGCAAAACCTATGGTTAAACAAATCCCTCCGAGAAATTCGACCCACCCGACGAGATAGGCATTAAAATAGGGATGGGAAATATGCAGCGTTGTGAAATACGCAGCTGTTTTTTCGATGGCATGCAGTTTGCCAATGCCTGACACGATCAATATAAGGCCCCAGGTAAGGCGCATGTAAAGGAGGAAGAGGCTTTGTAAATTGCTTCCTACCTTGATGATAAATCCGTAGATTCTCGCTATCGCATGGAGGGTGGGGCTGGCATGGCGCATGAAAGTTTCTTTTTTCTTTACCATCGCTAGGAATTGCTTAAAAAACAAGAGGGGAGCTGATATACTCCATCGCCTATGGGACAGATTTGCGGCCAAACTCTCGATGAATTAAAAACTTGGATGCGCCAAAATGGCGAAGAGCCTTTTCGCGCCAAGCAAATTTTTGATTGGATCTATGTCAAAGGCGTAGGTTCGTTCGAGGCGATGACCTCTTTAAGCGCTCCTCTGCGCCAAAAACTATCCGCCTCCTTTCCCTTTCCTCTCCTGAAAGAAGCGCGCGTCCTCCATTCGAGCGACAACGAGACGGTAAAGTTCTTATGGGAGCTGCCCGACGGGAAAAAAGTGGAGTCGGTCCTCATCCTCTCTGAAGAGCGCCGTACGGTTTGCGTCTCTTGCCAAGTCGGCTGCCCGGCCCGCTGCGCATTTTGCGCGTCGGGAAAGCTTGGCCTCATGCGCAACTTATCTCCTGCGGAAATTGTGGAACAGGTGCTTCATATCCACCGCTACCTTCAGGAAAAAGGGGAGAGGGTCTCCCACATCGTTTTCATGGGGATGGGCGAGCCGATGGAAAACTACGATGCCGTGATTGCGGCGATCCGGATTTTTTGTTCGCCCGACGCTTTCAATATCTCTCAGCGGAGGATCACCGTTTCGACGGTCGGGGTCGTCGAAGGGATTCTCCGCCTGGCCCAAGAAGAGCTGAAAGTGAACCTCGTCCTCTCTCTTCACGCCCCCAACCAGCATTTGCGCAAAAAAATCATCCCTTACGCCCGCCGTTATCTTTTAGAAGAGATCCTGACTGCGATGGATCGCTTTGCCGCCCTGACCAAGAGGGACATCACCTACGAATACACGCTCCTCGCGGGGATCAACGACGGGCTCGAGCAGGCTGAGGAACTGGCAGCGCTGGTCAAGGGCAAGCAGTGCACGGTCAACCTCATCCCGTACAATCCGGTCGAAGGGTTGAGGCTTGCAAGGCCTGAAAAGGACCGGATCGTCGCCTTCAAAGCGCTCCTCGAAGAAAAACGAATCAATACCACCTGGCGCTACACCAAAGGCAAAGACATCGCCGCCGCCTGCGGCCAATTGGCCTTGCAGAGTTAGAATCAATGGCCAAAGCAAGGACATTGCAAAAGCGAAAAATATCCTCAAAAAGTTCCTCACGTCGCATGGGGCCAAAAAATCCTAAAATTTGGCGCATCCGGAAGGATGCAGAGATTCGCCCACTCGAATTATCAAAAGACTTGACCGATGAAAAACTCATTGCTGAAGCTTTTTTGGGAATGTTTGCGAGATAATGATCCTGATGGTGCAATGGAGATGATAGCGATTTATCGTAGAGAGAAATACCGCAAATAGATCCTATGTGGAAATTTTTAACCTATTTCTGGTTCTTTTCCATCATTTGTAAACACTCATTGGCCTGTTCGCGGATTGTTTCTAATTTTGTCTCTTTGTTAATGCGGTGATGATACTCCGCACCTCCAGCTAAGATGATACCCAGGGCTGCTATTGCAGGCACTACACGCTCAGTCAACAGATCATGCTGAAAGAGGAGAAGGATACAGGATGCCAATAGAGTGCTCTCTAGAAAAAAAGTAGCACGATCTCTAGATTGAATATAGGCGCCGGCTGTTTTTATGACAGTTTCAAGCTTTTCCTTCATTGCCTGATGATCGGGCATCCCAATGCGCTTGTAATCATTCGTTAGGCTCATTAAATATCCGATTTTTCGGTTGGCTGAGGCTTGCGTCGCTGCCGTCCCCAAGAGAAGCCCTACTGTCGCCGAAAGCGCTGTTGTAGCTACAGCAAAATCCAAAACGAATGGCACGGGGCGGACTTGCCAAAGGATTTGCGCGGGCATACCCCAACACATAATAGTGCTTTGTATTCCACCCAAGATCGCTCCCGCGACTGTTCCTACTGCGGCGAAACGCAATTTATGGCTCACAGAAATAGAAAAGGATCGGCCGGGAACAGGTTTCTCGAAAGTCCAATCTTTGCCCTCGGCGATATCACTCAGAAACGTCTTAGCTCGCGTGGCATCGCGTGAGGAATAACTATTCAACCCCGAAACGGGGGAAACTTCAGCAGACATAAATCTCCTTAAAAATTTCCGTGATTATACATCAAAACAAATTTAAGTTCAATATAACAAGCGCATAATCCAAGTATTCATAATCGCATGTTAATTAAATTTTTATTAATTGCAATCGAACACTGCCGCGCAGTAGCGCGGCCACTCTGACGCTCTGGAGAACATGGCGATTATTAGGCATTTTAGCCTCAATCTGCTCCAGAAGTACAAAAAAGGTAGGCAAAGTATTAGGAGGCTACGGAAGAAAGCTGGGTGGGATAATGAAACATTGGAGGGAATTTTAGGTTGTTCATCGTAAACATGAGGAGTTAAGAGGCACTGCAACCGACACGGGAGGGGCCCCGAAGTGGGACACTTTGGGGAAGGAGTGCGTCGTTGCAGCCCGAGGCTGCGCGCGGCAAGGGAGAATCGCACCGCAGGCGAAGTGGCTGTACGAATGTACGCACGAGCCCGAGGACGCGATAGTGAGCGCCATAGGCGCGAGCGGTCTCCGCAGCCGTAGTCAGCCCCGCGGGGCCGCAGGGGCGCGAAGCCCCAGCGGTCTAAGTGGTTAAAATTTTATTGAGGTTGTCCTGCTTAATATCCTTCCCCCTCTTTACCCTTTATCGCCCTTTTGCTACCCTCATCAGATCAAGATGAATATAGCTCATTTTGTTACTCTCCTTCGCATTCTTATAAGTCCTCTTTTCCCTATATTTTATTTTGAATATGCATGGTTCGGCATTCCTTTGGTGTGGCTGCCCTATTTGCTCCTCGGACTTTTGATCATTTGCGAATGTTCCGATCTTTTCGACGGCATTTTGGCAAGACGGAGGAATCAAGTTACCGACCTCGGCAAGATTCTCGATCCCATGGCAGACAGCATCACCCATATTTCACTCTTCCTCACCTTCACCCAGGGGATGATCCAACTGCCCCTTCTTCTCATTTTTGTTTTTCTCTACCGCGATCTTTTTATCAGCACGCTCAGAACCCTTTGCGCCCTTCGGGGCGTGGCGCTCGCCGCCCGTTTCAGCGGCAAGGTCAAGGCGGTCATTCAAGCGGTTGTGGCTTTTATCATCATCCTTTTGATGATCCCCTACACGATCGGCCTGATCCCTTTGGACATTTTGCGCCAGGTCAGCCTTTTCCTCGTCTCCGTCGCGGCTCTCTACACCGTGATTTCCGTCGGCGATTATGTGTTCGCCAATCGGCACTATATCATGAAAGCCCTCGAATCTACTTGATCCTATAACCCGTAAGTTATACATCGACTTACAGGGTGGAGTATGGCGAAAAATGGCGTCGTTATCGTCACAGGCAGCTGTGGAAGGATCGGATCGAACGTCGTTCGCAAACTGGATCCCGATTTCCAGATCGTAGGGTTCGAGCTTTTGAAAGCGCTCTACGCGGCGGCTGACGAAGAGCTCGTCCCGGTCGATCTCACCTCGGACGAAAGCGTCCACCAAGCTTTTACCCACATCAAGGATAGATATGGGACGAAAATCGTCTCGGTCATCCACTTGGCCGCCTATTACAGCTTCGACCAAAAACACTCTCCTCTCTACGAAAAAGTGACCGTGCAAGGGACGGAGCGGCTCCTTAAAGCGCTTCAAAATTTTGAGCTGGAACAATTTATCTTTTCCTCCACGATGCTAGTCTATGCTCCCACTGAGCCCGGCCATCCGATCAACGAAGGGAGCCTTGTGAGCCCGAAATGGGACTACCCGCTCTCCAAAGTGCATACGGAAAACGTGATCCACGAGATGAGGGGAAAGGCTAAGGCTGTCATATTGCGGATCGCGGGAGTCTACGACGACCATTGCCATTCGATCCCGATCAGCCATCAAATCCAAAGGATCTATGAACAGCAGCTCGAGAGCCGTCTTTTTTCGGGCAACATCCATCACGGCGCCTCCTTTCTCCATATGGATGATTTGGTCGACGCTATCGCACTCGCCGTTCAAAAAAGGAAGGAGCTTCCAGAGGAACTGATCCTGCTTCTCGGAGAGCCCAAGACGATGAGCTATGATGAGCTTCAGAGGACGATCTCGCGACTCATCCGAGGAACTGAATTCAAGACCTGGCGCGTCCCGAAATGGTTTGCAAAGCTCGGGGCCGCAGTCCAAGGGATGATCCCGTTCATCCCGAAACCGTTCGTCAAACCCTGGATGATCGATCTGGCCGATGACCATTACGAGCTCGATATTTCCAAGGCCAAGAAGATTTTGGGCTGGGCGCCGAAAAAGGATCTCGAAGAGACGCTGCCGATCATGATCGAAGAGCTCAAAGCCGATCCCAAGGGTTGGTATAAGAAGAATCAACTGAACTATGCCGAAAAACACTGATCGCCTTTGGACTTTTTTCGCCTTTGCCCTCCTCGGCTTTTGGCTTCTTGCCGCCCCTCATACATTCGGCTTTCAGAGCCGGCCTTTGATCATAAGCAACTGGATTTCTGGGATAATACTTCTCGCCATCGGGCTCGGAAGAAGTCCGCGGGCCCTCTGGCTCTGGGTGGCGGCCGGCCTTGGGATATGGCTGCAGTTCACGCCGCTCCTCTTTTGGGCGCCTGAGGCGGCCGCCTATCTCAACGATACGCTCGTCGGCGCTCTCCTCATCCTTTTTTCCCTCATCCTTTATCCATTGCCGGGAGCCCTTCCCGCAACTGTTGCCGCCGTGCCTCCAGGCTGGTCTTACAATCCTTCTGCCTGGCCCACGAGGATCGTCATCGGGTTTCTCGCCTATTCATGTTGGCTGATCTCTCGGTATCTCGCGGCTTACCAGCTGGGCTATATCGATACGGTCTGGGAGCCGTTTTTTACTCCAGGGACGAAAAGCGTCCTCGAATCGACGGTGTCAAAAGCCTTCCCGGTCCCGGACGCCGGGCTTGGAGCGATGGCCTACACCCTCGAATTTTTCTCCTCATTTTTAGGAGGCAAAAACCGCTGGCGCACTGCGCCGTGGGCTGTCCTCATCTTCGGGATTCTTGTCATCCCCGTGAGCTTGGTCAGCGTTTTCTTGATCATCTTGCAGCCACTCGCCGTGGGAACTTGGTGCACCCTTTGCCTTGCGACAGCGTCCTGCATGCTGATCGGCATTCCGTTTGCCGTCGGAGAGGTTGCGGCGACGATTCAGTATTTGAAATCGAAAGAAAAACCCTTCTGGACCCTCCTTTTCAAAGGAGGCTTATGTCCAAAAGCCAAAGTAGACGCGAAAGCTGTGCCCCTCGGCGGTTCACTGGGCGCCCTCTGGCGGTCGGCCCGCACAGGGGTCTCGGTTCCCTGGAATCTCTTCCTATCTGTGATCTTAGGGCTTTGTTTGATGGCGGCTCCCGCTCTATTCGGGCTGCACGGCGCGGCCCGCGACGCGGATCCGATCGCTGGCGCGCTCGCGATCGTCGTTTCGGTCGTTTCGATGGCGGAAGCCTTCCGCGGCGCGCGGCACCTCAATTGCCTTCTCGGGCTTTGGATGCTGGCCCAGCTCTTTTGGCTGGATAGCACCTGGGCCGCCTCTATGTATCACGCGATCGCCGCGGCTCTTTTGATCCTCTTCAGCTTCCGCAAAGGGCCGATCTTGGAAAAAGCAGGTTACTAACCCACTGCCCGATGATTTTGAGCAAATGAATAGATGCGCAAATATTCCTGCGCCGGTTTTTCCCAGCTCCAGTCGATCGCCATTCCGTTGTTGATCAAGGTCTGGACTACGGTTGGCTTATCCTTGAAAATCCGAAACGCCCGCTCCAAGGCCTCCGTTTCCGAAAGGGGAGTCATATTCGGAAAAAGGAAGCCGTTTTGTTTTTTGGCTGCAACTCTCGGATTTTCGCAATCGAAGATCGTATCGATATGCCCACCGGTTGCGCGGGCGATGGGGATGGTGCCGTAGCGCATCGCGATCATTTGGGAGAGGCCGCAAGGCTCATAGAGCGATGGCAAGATTAGGAAATCGAGGCTAGCGTAAACTTGATGGGCGAGCGCCTCGTTATACTCGAAATGAAAATGGGCCCTTTCTCCTTTGCATTTTATTTTCAGTTTCTCGAAATGGGCTTGGATGGCCGGAGTCGATGAAGAGCCGAGGAGAATGAAGGTGCCGCCGAGCCGAAGGGTCGCGCTCGCAGCCACCTCTAGGAGTTCCGGCCCTTTTTGTTCGACGAGCCGCGTGATGGCCCCGACCCAGGGGCGGCCGTTCGTTTTCGGCAGATGGAACTGGAGAGCGAGGGCATCGCGGTTTTTTTCTTTGGCTTTGAGGATCCTGTCTAACGGATCTCCCGCCCTGTAGTTGGCCGCAAGAAATCGATCTTTGCCAGGTTCCCAAAATTTGGTTTCGAGTCCATTCAAGATGCCGGTGAGCTTCGGGGCAGCTTTGCGCAATGTTGGATCGAGCCCATACCCAATTGGCGGGGTTAAGATTTCTTTTGCATAGCTGGGGGAGACGGCGACCACCGCGTCCGAATAGACAATCCCCCCTTTCAATAGGTTGATGAGGCGAGGGGTGGCCGGATCGTCATCCTGCAGTTTTTCTTTTGTGAGGTATTTTTCGCTTTTCAGGCCGATATAATCGAGATCCCAAGGGGCGCACCTTCCTTGGTAGGCGGCATTGTGAATCGTCAAGACGATCGACTTAATGGGGAGATTGAAGAGGTCCCGGGCAAAGACCGCTGCAATGGCGACGTGCCAGTCGTGAAGGTGGAGGACGTCGATGGGGGCGCCCTTGAGCAACAAATATTCCATAGCAGCCCTTGAAAAATAGAGGAAGCGGGCCGCGTCGTCTTCGCATCCATACATTTTGCCTCGGTGAAAATAGCCGGCCGCATGGCGGGCGTCAAGCAAGTGGATATTGACCTCTTCGCATTCCGCCGACCACATCGCGTTCGCATGCAAGTGCCCTTTTTCCATGCACTTAAAATCAGGGACTTCCATGTTGACATTGCGAAGCTTTTGCAGGTCGATGAAGTCGTATTTCGGCAGGATTACATCGACCTCGTGGCCGAGCCGCTTCAGCTCTCTCGAAAGGCCGACGATGACTTCCGCGAGGCCTCCTGCTTTGGCGATGGGAGCAAATTCGGTGGCCAACTGGACGATTCTCATAATTTTCCTATAACTGGCTTCTAGGAAAAACTAAATCTTTTAGTTGAACCATCGTCCCAAGGCTGTCGTAGCAAAATATTTAGCTGCTCCGCTAATATTGCTCCTGTTTTTTATTTACCGATGGGGCGTCGCCAAGCGGTAAGGC
>CAYTXY010000014.1:0-16334 GCA_964441355.1 uncultured bacterium | reverse complement strand
TGCAGCGCTTCCTCGGAAAGTTCTTTGAAATTCAGAGGGCGGTTGTGGAGGCGGATGACCCACTGGTTCTTCTCTTCGACTGCCACACGCACATCGAGCGCCTGAGGGATTTTTTCCATCCCCATTTCTTTCAGGGCTTCTTTGGGGTTCGCGTTGAGCTTATCTTTGAAAGCCGGATCTTTCCAAGCTCGCACGTTGATTTTCGCTTCCGTTTGACGACGATCGAATGGTTCGGACATAAGACACCTCTCCCTTTTGTTGTCTTAAAAAATTTCCTTAACAGAGAGAGCCCTCCAAAATCAACCCCCAACCTTCAATTGCCTTTAATCCCATAATTAGTTAAATTAACACAAAAAGATAAGGTGAATTATGGGTTCTGTATTTCCAATTTTTAATTACCCGAATACAAACGAGCAAAAAAGCAAAGAAACCGCCATCTACCATTATCACAAAATTGAAATCGTAAGTCCCAAACCATCTAATACTTACGAACAAGGCATTCCTACAGCACGCCTTACTACGATTAAGAGCATCGTGGCCGATGTCCTGATGTGCCTGGGATCAGTGATGGGACTTTTAGCCGGACTTGCGCTCGCCTTGCAAAGCGCAGGGCTTGCCTCTCCGGCGCTCCCCATCCTCGCCAATCTCTTCATGCCTGCGGTTGCGATTATTCTAGCTGGGTCCCATTTGTCTAAGCCCGATATTAAACCCAATACGAACCTTAGGCTCTCTACTGGGATACCCGGCCTTACCTTCCATGCGTGAATGGATTACAAAATAATTACAACACCTGTTATTTTTATTTGACTTTAATTATATAACTTTTGTATAATTTAACTATGAAAACCAAAAGTTTGTTTCTTTTTCATTCTAAGTCCCACCCGCATAAGCGCCGCTTCGGCGTAGCTTAATTTTCGGCAGCGTTTGCTGCATTCCATTTTTTAAACCAAATTTAAACAAGAACTAAAAAAGAGAGAACATTCTTATGTGTACACAAGCTATTTCGACAATCCCGGGATTGGGCGGGCTCCTCGGTTGCCAAACTCCAGCTCCAGTAGAGGAGGAGAACAAAGTCGCAGCGGCCGCCCAAAAAGTGCTCGATGCGAAAAAAGCGCATGTGAAGACGGCGCTCGATAACAAATGGGAGCGGTACAGTCCCATTCTGATCGGAGGGGACTTCTTCAGCGTCGGTTATTTGGCGTTCCAGGGAGTTCAAAGTTTGGCTCCGAGCATAGCGCAGATTGCCGCTATTGCCATTGCTGGCCTTGTTTGCGGCGTTATCGCCGGTGGGATCAACGTCGGGGTCGGCGTCATCTCATTGAAAGAATCCATCCAAGCTTTCCATAACGGCGACAAGGTGCTTGGGGCTAGGCTGCTGCTCGATTTCATCTGTTGGACTTCCATCGGGATCATCATGATCCTGGCGTCGCTTGCGATCAAAGTGACCGCCCTTGCGGCTATCGGCGCTTTTTTCGCCGCGCATCCTTGGGTCCTTCCGGTCCTCTTCTTTGTCGCCACGATCCCACTTTTAGTTGAACTCGGATACAGGATCCAACAGGTCTTTGCTGCGAAGGATCTGGCCTCCCAATTGAAATTGGATGAGCTGAAGACGCTTCTCGAAAGTGAAGAGCCCGATTGGGAGAAAATCAACAACTTAAGTCCCTTCAACCTGAAAGACTTGGAAAACAAGAGCGATGATGAGCAAATCCAACTTTTAAGCGGGAAAATGGAAGAGCTCCAAGCCGATATGGGAGTTGAGGCCGCGGTCGAGGTTTTTGAGCTGCTGAAACTGATTCAGGAAAAAAATGCGAAGCAAGCGCTCGAGAAAATCAAAATCGCAAAAGAAAAGGTCGAGGAATGGAACCGGTCCCTCTATGTCAGGATGTTCCAGCAGATCCTCTATATCGTCGGGTTTATCGTGAGCATGGTAGCCCTTGGACCCCATGTCAATGGAGGCCTGCTCAATGGGATTCAAAGCTTCTTCCTGACAGGGGCAAACATCATTCCCCTCTACATGGATACGTTTTGGCCCTTCAGACGAAACACGCCGATGGTCGTGCCGAAAGTAGAAATGCAGGAGGTTACTGCTTAACCGCCGCCTCGTTTCGGCCAGCGGCGGACCCCATCGACCGTAAAGCTTTCGGGCTCGCGGCTGGGCATCGGCTTTGTGTCGAACTCGACGCCTTGCTCGTAATCGATATCCCAATCGGCCCTTTTGCCTTTCCGCCCCGCTTTTGGGTTCATAGAGCCGGCCGGTTTTTCCTGCTGAAGATGGGATAGTTGATTGGGGCTCAGCGGCTTCGCTTTGGCGATTGCGTCTCTTTCCGCCTGGCCGTTTGACCCTGCTTTACCAGGTCTATATCTTGGTTTCATAATTCACCTTTAATTCAATACTACATGAAACCGTAATTAAATTAACGGCCTATCTTATTACATTGAAAACACGGGACAAGCGGGAGATTCTTCGCTGCCCCGATAAACGAGCCCCCTTTGGGGGTCGAGGGTAATCTCTTCCCCGTCTTGGAGGAGGCTCATGGCGCCGTCGGCTCGGGTCATGACCGGGATCTCGAAGGTCTTAGCGACAAGCGAGGCGTACTTTTCGGAGGCGGTATCGCCGATGTAATTTTGAAGGATCACCCCTGCCGCTGATTTCAGCACGGGCAAAAAAGTGGGATCGCAATGGGGAATCACGGCGATGCGCCCCTCCAACGCTTCCGGATCGAGAGCTTCGGGCGAGAGGACGATCGACACCTTTCCGGTGATCTTAGGCCCGAACCCTTTATGGCCGCGGACGAGCACCTCGCCGATGCTTTGGACCGTCATCATGTTGGTCGTCCCCTTTTTCCCAAAAGGAACCCCGGCAGTCACGATGATGATATCTCCGAAAGAGATCAGCTTCCCATCGAGTGCGGCGGCTGTGGCCGCGGCAAAGGCTTCCTTTGCGCTCTTGCATCCGGGGCAATGGACCGGGACGACTCCCCAATTGGAGGCGAGCTGGTGGTAGACTTTTTGGTTGGGAGTCACTGCAATGATAGGGATTTGAGGCCTGAGGCGCGAAACCAGCCGGGCTGTCATGCCGCTCGCCGTAAAGGCGAAAATCGCTTTGGCATTTGCGCTATAGGCGGTCTTGACCGCAGCCATGGCCACCGCCGAGGAAAGATCGTGGTAATCTCTCTGGGAATGCTGGTCGAAAAAGACCCGGAAAGGGAAATCGGACTCCGCCTCTTGGGCGATGCTCTTCATCCGAATCACCGTCTCGATCGGGTAATTTCCCACGGCGCTCTCTCCCGAGAGCATGATCGCGGATGTGGAGTCGTAGATCGCATTGGCGACATCCGAAACTTCCGCCCTCGTCGGCCTTGGGTTGACGATCATCGATTCGAGCATCTGGGTCGCTGTGATCGAGGGTTTGCAGGCTTGATAGCACTTCCGGATCATCATTTTCTGCAGCTTCGGGACGAGGGCCAAATCGACCTCCACGCCAAGGTCGCCCCTTGCAATCATGATCCCGTCCGCCACTTGGACGATGCTATCGAAATTTTCCACCCCGTGGCTGTTTTCGATCTTGGCGATGACAAGGATTTCGGGTTTGCCTTCTTTTGCTAAAAATTCCTTATAGGAAAGAACGTGATGGGAAGAGCGGATAAAAGATGCGGCGATCAGGTCGACATCCTCCTCGCAGGCAAATTTAAGGTCGGCGATGTCCTTCTCGGTGACGGCGGGAAGCTCGAGACGGGCGCCCGGCATATTGATCCCTTTGCCGCTCTTCAAAACCCCCCCGTTTTGCATCTCGATCACGGCTGAGTCCCCCTTCGCTTCCACCACAGTCGAGATGATGTTCCCATCGTCGAAAAGGACCGTCATGCCCGGGGTAAGGGCCTGAAAAGCTTCGAGCGGGCGCATGGGGATTTCATCGGGAGCAGCGGCCGCCCCGCTGACAGGCACGAGTTTGAAGCGCTGCTTCGGTTTTATGGCGAGAGCGTCTCCGGACACTTTCCCGACCCGGATCTCAGGGCCTTTGATGTCGATCATGATCGCCATGGGCCTTTTCAGCACCGCACGCGCTTTCTTCAAATTTGCGATATTGCGCCTGTGTTCTTCGGGAGAGCCATGGCTGAAATTGAGGCGGGCGACATTCATCCCCGCTTCCATCAACGCGACCATTTTTTCATAGGTCGCAACAGCCGGGCCGATCGTACAGACGATTTTTGTGCGAACGAAGGTCATGTTGATAATTTAACCGTTCTATAATTTATAGGCAAAGCGCACTCCTGTTGTCCTAAAAAAGAGGTTCCTGTAGAATATTCCCCACGTTTATTGGAATTTCTTCGATGCAACCGATCCTATTTACCAAGAATTTAAAAAAAGGGTTTAAAACGAATACTGGCTTCCATGAGGCCGTCCGCGGGGTCGATCTCGCTGTTTCCTCTGGGGAAATCTTCGGGTTTTTGGGTCCGAACGGCGCAGGAAAGACAACGACTCTCCGCATGCTCACAACGCTTCTACAGCCCGATAGCGGCGAGGCCTTTGTCGCCGGATTCGATGTCCAGAAAGATCCGCAGGAAGTGAGAAAGCGGATCGGCTACGTCAGCCAATCGGGCGGGGCGGACCGAGATGCAAAGGGGACCGAGAACCTGATCTTGCAAGGGCGGCTCTACGGCATGAGCCTAGCGGACGCCAACAAGCGGGCGAGCGAAGTGATCGAAATTTTGAATCTCGGCGACTGCGCCGATCGGTTTGTCAGGACTTATTCGGGCGGCCAGAGGCGGCGGCTCGATATCGGCCTCGGGATCATGCAGCGCCCCCAAGTCCTCTTTTTAGACGAGCCGACCACCGGCTTGGATCCGCAGAATCGGGCCAATCTTTGGGATCAGATCCGCCTTCTCCGCGGCCAGGGAACGACCGTTTTTCTCACTTCCCATTATTTGGACGAGGTCGATTCGCTGTCCGACCGTCTTGCGATCATGGACCAAGGGCGGATCGTCACCGAAGGCTCTCCGAGAGAATTGAAAAAGCAAATCGCGGGCGATGTGGTCACGATCGGGCTGAAGAGCGGCGAGCGGGCGAATGTTCAAGCCCTCGAGCTTTTTAAGCGCCACTCCTTCGTTCGGGAAGCGACCCAGGAAAATGAGAGCATGCGCCTTTATGTGGAGGATGGGGAATCTGCGATCCCGCAGATTTTGCGCCTCTTGGACCAAGAAAAAATTCATCTTCAGACGATCGCCCTTTCCGTACCGACGCTCGACGATGTATTCTTAAAAAAAACGGGCCGCTCGCTCAGTGAGGACGCCCTAAGAGGAAGCCGATGAATCTTCTCACCGAAATTTCTTTATTGTATAAGAGGAAGCTCCTCGAGCTGCTGCGCAACCCTGCCTTCATTTTCATGGGCATCTCCACACCGATCCTCTATCTCGCTCTTTTTTCTCCCCTCTTGAAAAATTTTGCCGGCTCGCCAGGGTTCCCTCCGGGCAATGTGATGAACACCTTCGTTCCCGGCATGCTGATCCTGACGGCCTTTTACAATGGCCTTTTTGCGGGATGGGGAGTGATCGACGAGCTCCGCAGCGGGCTGATCGAGCGCTTTCGAGTGACGCCCTGTAGCCGTTTCGCATTTTTAGCGGGCACCGTTTTGCGGGACTTGGTGGCCGTGCTGTTCCAGAATCTCTTTTTCATCCTGATCGCGATCCCGTTTGGCTTTCGGTTCGACATCTTAGGGATGGCCCTCTTGTTTGTTCTTTTCTCTTTGCTTTTGGCCGCCTCTTCGACCTTAGCCAATTCCCTTGGCCTCATCACCAAAAGCGAGGATAAACTCGCGCCGATCATTCAGGGCATCACTTTGCCGATCACGCTCCTCTCCGGGATGCTCTTGCCCATGGAACTTGCTCCTGGATGGCTCAATGTCGTTGCCCACTGCAATCCGCTCTATTATGTCGTGCAGGCCGCTCGAGAGCTTACGGCTGGCCATATCGGGGCTCCAGTTGTCATCGAGGCCTTCCTCATCATGGCCGCCCTCACCGCGATCACTCTTCGGTGGGGAACCAGCCTCTTTCGCAAAGCCGTGGCTTGAAGCTTGCGGTTTGCGAGCCTAAGTCACTGACTTTCATACGTTTATTAAATGGATAAATAATGCCAATATTACTTTAAAAATAAAACATAATTATATATAATTGTTTAATAAAAATATAATTGGAGTAATAAAATGCATGTTATTCAGCCTAATCCCCATAATGTCGCTTATGAGACACATCTTCCCTTAAGGGAAAGATTTAATAACAAAGTGGTCGCGGTGGCGAAAGAGATCGTCGCTGATACCGAAAAGAGAATGCAAAACTACCGGAAAAACATCAAAGAACTAGACGGTGGGTGCTTTTATCCGAATGACTACTTTAACATCCTGAAACAGAGTAATCAAACTGACCGGTTGACTTTCTTAGTGAGTAAGGGGAGTTTTGTACATGGACGCGCTCCTGCAAAATACTTCACTATGGAGCAAAACCCCAATACGTCCTCCGGTTTCACACAAAACTATTTCGTCTTAAACAAGGGAGTCACTCCCTCCGCAGGACTAAAGGCCATCCGCGATGGACTCAGCCTAATTGGTTGCGGAGAGATCTGCCAAATCGCCTATTACGAGGCGCTCAAGAGCGAATTAGGAGAAGATAAATTTGATGTCCTTTTTGCAGCAGATTCCAAAACTCCCCTAAGTATTGGATTCAATTCCAGTAGGAATCCCCTTCTTCCCCTTTTCCTGCTAAAGGATGTTCCACAGCACTTCAGTAAAGGTGAAATGGTCCGCTTTGAGAATACCCCCTATTATCTTATAAAGCATATCAATGGAGAGTCCTCTGGATTTAATACCATCTGCTGCGACTCAACTCAAGGGCAGGAAAGATTCACGACCATGGGCTTAAACTCACAAGGTTCCACGGCTCAACAAGTTAAACAAAAGCTGTTCGACGACTTCAATGAAAAACCCATCGGCCCGGAAATTATGACTCAAGAAGTGGCGAAACGATCCTTTGGGAAATATAGTACTGACTACTTAAAGACTACTGCTGAACTTGAGAATGTACAAATGGATTACCAAGAATTTTCGGAAACTAAAGGAGGCAGCATTCCGTTGAGTCTTGAGATGAATATCGAGCGCATAACTCAGCTCGCTGCAGAACCTCTAGAAAGCGTATCGAAATTATTCAATTCCTGGACAACGGACACGTGGCCTATAAAACCATGCACTTAAAAGAGGAAACAGAGAATATTTAAACACCGAGCACACCGAGAGTAAAATTTCAGTGAATGCCGTTTGATTCCATGTAAATTTAGGCGTTCCCAATCATGTTTCTTTTTTCTCGGTGGGGCTTAGTTGTAAAAGTTATTTTTACAACGCCTTGTGGTAGCAATCAGCATATCACCTTCTTGATCGGAGCCTATCATTTAGAAATTTTAGTTTGAAACAAGTAGAGGAAATTGTTATTTTGATTGATTTATATCTAAACGCAGCGCATAACAAATCCAACCTTCATCAGTAAACATTTATGTCATTAAATTTAACTACATATATAAATTATTTAGAAAGATCTAATGCTCTGAAGGAAATTCAGGAAGATTATGCCAAGGCCAGGGACGGTCAAGTCGATCTCAAACGTACAGCCGCAAAACTTCAATATCTTGTAATAGCGCTGGATCATGACATTGCCGCTATCAATCAAGGAGCGAAGATCAGTCCGGAACTCCTTCAAGTCTATTTGAGCCAGAGAGAAGAACTGAAAGCCGCGATTGCGAAAATCCATCAGACAGAACCAACGACAAACGATCATAAGGCATCGCGTTGGGTGAAGCCGCTTGCATACACAGCTTTTGCCTTTGCAGTGGTCGGCGCCGCTTACTTAGCTAATTCTTACTGGCCGTTAGGAACCGGAGCATCAATAGGAACAACGCCACGAACGAGCGTACCGACGGGAACCAGAGCATCAACAGGAACAACGCGAGGAACCAGAGCAGCAACAGGAACAACTCGAGGAACAAGCGTACCGGCGAAAACGAGCGCCCCCATGGGAACGATTGAATCCCTTGCAGACCTGGATCGTACACATCCTTTCGATAGAGTTAATATTTTTTATGGTTTAGCTTCTCGCGGAATTACACAGATCCTGAGCGGCCCTTGCTCTAGTCCAGATGGGCAGTGCATTGAGGGGCTTCAGTTCGTACAAAGAACGCTCGTTTCAATCTCATCTCTGCTGACTTTTAGGAATGTCGCATTGCTCACAATCGGATTCGGTGCTGTAGCAACAACAATAATCTGGCCAACCGCGGTCACTTCAGGAATGATGGCGGCGCTTGGAACGATCTCCTATCTTCGACATCGCGTTCGACGATACTTTATGACGCCCGGAGAACAAAACGCGCATCGAATATTGGATGTTGTCAGGAATGCATTTGCATTGAATACTTTAAATAGGATTTCGCGAGATTTACTGGATGCTACTACCGGATGCGTCATATGTCAACAACAACTCTTGCCTCACGTCCTATCGCCCATATTAGATGTGGCACTAGTGCCAGGCTGCGGTCATCTGACCCATGCTACTTGTTTGAATAATTGGATTGCGAATGCTGTGGGCGTACCGAATTGCGTCGTATGCCGTACCCCTATAAATAACGGCTTTCATAGTTTTTAAACGAACCGATTCCGGTTATTAGGCGGTCAAGTCGGTTTGTCCTTTTTCCTGGCCGTAATTTGCCGCGAGGTATTGAGAAGCGGGCGACTCCTTCCAGCCGGTCATCTTCCGGTTTTTATCCACGACCGGATCGAGAATCGCCAATCTGCATTCATGCCCATTTTCCCATTCCAACTGTCGGCGAAGATCGCTCCAGCAAAAGATCCCTTTGATTTCTCGGCGGGTCCTTGCGCTATAATCGCGGATTTTCTCCGTGAGCTGCCGCAAATAGTCTGCTTGCGCAATATCATGCAGCTGGAATCCAGGCATGCCCCATTTTTGGACGCTCGCGTCGGAGCCATACTCTGTGATGTAAACTTGATCCGTGAGGGCAAAAGCTTCGTCGAGGATTTCATCCATGGCGTCTGCTCTCCAACGGGGGCCGAAACGCATGACAGTTCCTCCCGGCTCTGCGGTCGAGCCGAAAGTGAAAAGAGGGAGGTTCTGAACGGCAGAGGGCAATCCAGGGTAGGTTTGCCCATGGTTCAGCCCCATCTTAAACATCGCCTGAGGATACGCCTGGACACCTAGCCGCATGAGGAAATGTCCGTTTCTCTCAAACTCCTCTTTTGGGATCTCGAACCGAATGTTCGCCATAAATGGAAACTCGAAAGAATAGCGCCCCTCTTTGAAGAACTGATAGACAGGAGCGAAGGCGAATTTCGTGAAATAATAAGAGAAAAGTTTTTCGAGAAAGTTTCCGCTCGCTGTATCAAATTTAAGCCATTGATGGGTCACTCCCACTTTTTTATCCAGGTGGAGCCTTGCCGCTTCTTGGTGCAGTTTGCAGTGGGCGATCAACATGTTCCTTGTGGCGATGCCTGCCGCATGCACCCGTGCGGGGAGGGAACTGCCTTCGGGCAAATCGGTGGGATAAACTTCCCTGGCTTGTTGGAAAGCTTTCACTCCCAGTTCATTGAAGGACCACCAGTCTTTGACATCGGGAAAAAGCTCCATCGCTTTGAGGGCAAAATCGACAAAGAGTTCGATATTTTCCATCTTCTGAAAACTCCCCGATTCATAGAACCATTCGGGAAGGACAAAGTGACTAAGAGTGATTGAGGGGGTAATGCCCGCGTCAAGCAATTTTTGAATGAAGTTTTGATAGAGAGCTACTGCATCTTTGTCGATCTGCCCCCGCCTCGGCTCAATGACGGACCATTCCAGCGAAAAGCGGTGGGCGGTGACCTGTTGGCTTTTCAACATTTCGATATAAGTCGTAGGATCCGAGAGAACGTCGGTGAAAAAGTTTTTATAGTCAAAACCCTCGGGATGGAGAACATGGGCTGGTTTGTCCATCCATTTGTCCCAATCGCATTTCCCTGGAAGCGGAGGCGCCGCGCTCCATTTCGTTCCGAGACCCGATGTTTGAAAAAAAGATGTGGCAAAACCCCTCTGGACTGGCGGCCAAGCTGGCTGAGGAGGCGAAAGATCGGGAGCCCTTCGAGGGGCAGCTCCCTTTTCTCGAGTCAACCACTCATGGGTAAGGGAGATAGGAGCGACAAGAAGGAGGCATGTGAATGCAAAGAAATTCTTTACTGAGTGGCTCACCTTTTGCAGGGTGGTGCATTTTTCGAGGATGAGGGCCCCTCGATCCCAACGGACAGTTTCTGGAGGTGGAAGCAGGCACCTCTCCAGTCGAGCCAATGTATCCATAATCCATTGAATTTTAAAGCCAGGCATGAGATTCTCTCAGGGTCATTAATAACTCACAAGGCGTTTTTCATGGCCCGCATTTTAGAATTTTCTTCACAAGGACGGGATCGAACCTTCCTGAATCTCTCATCTAAAATGGCAGAGCCATTTTGCGCTGCGTGGGGACTTCTCCGCTATCGATTGGTCGCTCCTCTTGACCCTAAAAAGTTTGAAAACTGCGCATCGAGAGAGAAAGAAGTTGGGGTGAGAGCCATGATTGGGCTCGGGGCTGTTTTGGCCGCTTTTCTTGTGCGTGTAAAACCGGTCCCAATGCTGGCGAGTCTTGTCATCTTGGGATTGGGATGCAAGGTGCTTCGAGCGATTGCGTTTTCCATCCAAAAAGGAGGATATACTCATGTCAAAGGCGAAGCGCCTGAAAAATCGCTCGATGCTAAGGACCCTCAATTGAAGGTGATGACCTGGAATATTTGCGGGGTCGGCGGCGGCCTTTCTCTCGATCACGGGGGGGTCATAGATTGGCGGTCTCGATTGGACCCCATTGTCGAAAAGATTAAAAATGAAAGCCCCGATGTGCTGGTTCTACAGGAAATTTACGATACTGCCTTAGGAGAGGCTCTCATAGAGAGGCTCAAAAAAGACTATGCCCATTTCTATACTCATCTCGGTCCAAACGTGTGGGGAAGCGTCGGGGGATGCATGGTCCTTTCAAAATGCGCGGTGTATGATTTTTCACACACCTCATTTTCAAACAACAAGTGGACTCTCAATCGAGGCTTTGCCGTTTTAGAGTTGAAAGCCTCACCGCAAGATTTCTTGCCTATCGCCCGCATCATTGGCACTCACTTCATCCATGGATATGCGCCGGAAGATAAAAAACATCGGGCGGAGCAGATTGGGCAAATTGTCAACAATGTGATGCGCCGAGTCTTACTTTTGCCCACGATTCTGGTTGGCGATCTGAATATAGATCGGGATCAAGAAGAAGGGGCCAGCCTCTCTACATTTCTTCACCACGGGTATCGAGGCAAGGAGCCGACTCGCACAAATCGGCTAGTGGCTCAATGGGACGGTAAAAAGACTGGGGAAGAGAAAATCGATTATATCTCGCTTTTCAAAAGCGCTTCAGCCGAGGCAACCATCTCGATCAAGGACTGCCATCTCGTAAACGCTTTCGATGACTCCTACAACACAAAAACCGCCCTCTCCGACCATCACGGGCTTGCGGCTACTCTGAAGGGGTTCACGCTCTCATAATTTCTGATCTTGGAGCGCTAATTTTTTTTCCAGCTGATCGATCTCTTGGAGCAGTTGCTGCAATTCGCTCATGTTCGGGGCCCTTTGCTTGGCGAGCATTTTGGCAATCGCCTCCGTCAATTTTTTCTGAGATTCCACGACCTCATCAGCTTTTTGAAAAAGTTGGGAGAGTTGCAGTTCATTCTTTTTCAGTTCCGTTATTTCTTCATAGAGGAACATTCTGACATGGGGATCCGTTTTTAGCTTCTCCTTGATTATGGCAGCCCCAATCCCAGCGAACTCTGTTTTGGCCGATAATGCATTGCAATCTTCCAAACAACTATGCGCTTTGCCCAGAGCCACGTCCATTTGTCCCATGATTTGAGCCAATTGGTCTGGCGTTGGCGGGGTTTTGGAGCCAACGAATGCCATCAGTTCTTGAACGAGTTTAGTGATCTCTTGGATGATTTGTTGCATTTTATCTAAGAGAGCATCGAATTCCTTCTTGGATTTCAAATAGTCAGACTCTAACTGCGCGAGTGTATTCTCTTGTACGAAAATATTATCATTCGAATTAACTTTGGCAACGCCTGTCATAACAACCTCATTAATCACCTTCTCTTCATTATAACATTGTAAAAAAATTTTTTAAATTATTTAAAATCCCAATATTGATTGCATTGTCCCTTTGAGGCCATTAGAATAGTGGGATTATGGATCAGCCCATCGTCCTTAAGAATGTCAAGGTGCATAACCTGAAGGGGGTCGATTTGACCCTTGCTCCAGGGGAGCTCGTCGTATTTACAGGGGTCTCCGGCTCGGGGAAATCGTCGCTTGCCTTCGATACGATCTATGTGGAGGGGCAAAGGCGCTACATTGAATCCCTCTCCCACCAGGCGCGCCGCCACTTGGCCGAGCTGCCGAAGCCCGACGCGGAGAGCATTTCTGGGATAGCGCCGACGATCGCGATCGAGCAAAAACTCTCCGCTAGGACGCCCCGTTCTACCGTCGGCACGCTCACCGGGATCTACGACTTCCTCAGGGTCCTCTATGCGCGGATCGGCATCCCCCACTGCCCCGTGAGCAAAGAGGCCGTGGGCGCTTTGAGCAAAGAAAAAATCATCGCCCAGATTGGAGCCTTTCCTAAGAGCGCCAAGATCCTCATTCTCGCACCGTTTGCGAGAGGAAAAAAAGGGGAATTCATCGAAGAGTTCAAAGAGCTCTTGAGCAAAGGGTTCACCCGAGTGAGGGTCGATGGGTCCGAGCTCGATCTATCGGACCCCGTCCAGCTCGACGGCAAAGCGGCGCATGACGTCGATATCGTCATCGACCGCCTGAAAGTGGAGGAGGAAGCGCGCTCGCGGATTGCCGAGTCGGCCTCTTTGGCCCTCGAGATGGGAGGCGGCATGTGCAGCGTTTTGAATGCCGATACGGGAAAAGAGACCCTGTTTTCCCAAACGGCCTATTCGAAAAAGTCGGGGCTCTCCTATGGGCCGCTCCAGCCGCACGATTTTTCCTTCAACCATCCCGAAGGGATGTGCCCGACTTGCCATGGCCTCGGCGAGGCGTCTGAATTCGACCTCGAGAAAATCATCGACCCCTCTTTAAGTATCGCGGAAGATTGCTGCAAGATCGCAAGCTCCTACAAAACGATCCGCTACGGCAATATCTACGACAATTTAGCAAGAATCTTTAAATTCGACATCGAAAAGCCCTGGAAGGATCTTCCTGAAAAAGCGAAACACGCCTTCCTTTACGGCTTGGATCAAAAATGGACCCGAATGCAGTTCTACCATCCGGAAAAGAGAACCAGGTGGATGGAATATGTCCGCTGGCCAGGGGTGATCCATGAGGCAAGAGAAAGACTGAACTCCGCGACGAGCGAAATTTACCGGAAGAAAATGGGCGAGCTGATGACGAAAGGGATATGTCCCGCCTGCCTTGGAGCCCGGATCAAACCCTATCCAGCCGAAGCGCGCCTCGGAGGGAAAAAAATCGCCGAAACGACGGCGATGCCTCTTGCGGACGCCCTTTCTTTTTTCCAAAAGCTGAAACTTACCGATCTCGAGGCCCAAATCGGCGGCGAGCTTTTGAAAGAGATCCGGATGCGGCTCAAATTTCTGATCGAGGTGGGCCTCTCCTATCTTTCTCTAGACCGCACTTCTCCCACATTGAGCGGGGGCGAATCGCAAAGGGTCCGCCTCGCCTCGCAAATCGGCGCGCCCTTAGCGGGGGCGATTTATGTGCTCGATGAACCGTCGATCGGACTTCATCCCGCCGACCATCACAAGCTGATCGGTACGCTCCTCCATCTCCGAGATCTCGGCAACACGGTTCTCGTCGTCGAGCACGACCCCGATACGATCATGGCGGCCGACACCGTCGTCGACGTGGGGCCGCTTGCCGGCCAGCATGGGGGAGAAATCCTTTGCTGCGGATCGGTGGATGAGCTGATGAAGGAACCCCGTTCTTTGACGGGAGGCTATCTCTCGGGACGCCTGAAAATCGAGCCGCCGCTAGAGAAGCGCAAACTCGACAAGAAGCTCACCATTACCGGGGCTACCCATCACAACTTGCAAAATCTGACCGTCTCGATCCCTCTTGGGGGGCTCATTTGCGTCACCGGCGTTTCAGGATCGGGGAAATCGTCGCTCATCACCGACATCCTCTATCCAGCCCTCGCGAATCAGTTCCACCATGCGAGCCTGCCTGTTGGGAAACATAAATCCATCACAGGGCAGGATGCGCTCGATAAAATCATCGCTGTCGACCAGTCTCCGATTGGCCGCACTCCCCGCTCGAACGCGGCCACCTACATCAAGCTCTTCGATGAGATCCGCGATCTTTTCGCCGAGCTTCCCGAGAGCAAACTGAGAGGGTTCGATGCCGGCCATTTCAGCTTCAACGTGAAAGAAGGCTCCTGTTCCTACTGCGGCGGCAATGGCAGCATACGGATCGACATGGATTTCATGGAAGACGCCTGGATCGAATGCCCCCAATGCAGAGGGCGCCGCTTCGATCCGGAGATTTTGGCTGTCCAATTCAAAGGCAAAAGCATCGCCGACATCTTGGAGACCGATGTCGAACACGCCCTTCTCCTCTTCGATGCGATCCCGACGATTCGGCAGAAATTGGAAGTGCTCAGCCTCGTGGGGCTCGATTATTTAACACTCGGGCAACCCTCCACGACGCTTTCGGGAGGAGAGGCTCAACGGATCAAACTTGCCAAAGAGCTTGTCCGTCCGGGCTCGGGCAAAACGCTCTACATCCTCGACGAGCCGACAACAGGGCTCCATTTCCACGATATCAAAAAACTGATCGCCATTTTGCAAAAGCTCGTCGACCAAGGAAACACTGTCCTCGTGATCGAACACAACCTCGATTTTGTAAAGACGGCCGATTGGATCATCGATCTCGGGCCGGGAGCGGGGATTTATGGAGGGACGCTCGTCGGAGAGGGGCCGCCGGAAAAGATTGCTAGGCTGGATACGCCGACTGGCCTTGCTCTCAAGGGCCTGCCCCGCTATAAAAAACCGCCGGCTCTCCTTTCCGAGAGACCGAATTCGATCGAAGTCATTGGCGCCTCGCAAAACAACCTCAAAGCGGTCTCCCTGTCGTGTCCAAGGGGAAAGATTAGCGTCTTCACGGGACCTTCCGGTTCGGGAAAATCGTCGCTGGCCTTCGATACGCTTTACGCGGAAGGGCAGCGCCGCTACACCGAAACCCTCCCCGCCTATTCCAGAGCGATGGTCAAACAACTTCCTAAACCGGTCTTTGAGAAGATCGAGGGGCTCTCTCCATCGATTGCGCTCGAGCAGAAAACCGGAGGCCTCAATCCGCGCAGCACCATCGGCACGATAACAGAAATCTATGACCTTCTCCGCGTTCTTTATGCCCATCTCGGCACGGCTTACTCTCCCGATACGGGAGAGGAGATCCGCCACATCAGCAAAGAATTCGTCGTAGAGAAAACCCTCGGCTTGCCTGAAGGTGAAAAAATCCAGATCCTCGCCCCCGTGTCCATGCAAAAAAAGGAGCCCTTCGAAGAGATGGTGGAGAGGTTGAACCGGCTTGGGTTTTTAAGGATTCGGCTCAACAAGACGACCTACGAGCTGGATGCTCCCATTCCATTCGATAAACACCGCAAAAACGAACTCTATCTCGTCATCGACCGGCTTATCGTCGATAAAAAAAATCAAAAACGGCTCTTCGAGGCAGTGGAGAAAGCGACCCATTTTTCCGATGGCATAGTTTTAGTGGCAAGAGAAAAGGAAGATTTCTATTTCAATTTGTCGTTTGCCGAGATGAGCACCGGCAAATCCTACCCGCCCATTACCCCTCAGACTTTTTCTTTCAACCATGACGCTGGAATGTGCTTGGAGTGCCAAGGATTGGGGCTCACCTACGGGGTCCAGTTCGCTAGCCAAAAAAGCATCATGCGCCTCTCCCTTTCCGATCTTTGCCTGCGCCTTTTCAAAGACAAAGCGACTAAGGGAGCCCTAAAAAGGGTGGGAGAATACTTTAGCGCCTGCGGCATCGATGACGGCCAACCTCTCAAAGACATGAGCCCGAAAGAGCTCCAGCTCATTTTCAATGGCGGGCCAGAAAAAGCGATCAAAAAATTCGGGACGCTGAAGTGGGTCGGGCTGCAGCCTCTTTTTGCGGGAGCGGTCCGGATGGGAAGCCGCGAGATGAAAGAAGCGCTGCTCCCGCTCATGGTCGCATCGA